>JARIHA010000022.1 GCA_029288475.1 Candidatus Tayloriibacteriota bacterium
AAAAGTCTTCGCAGAGATCTTTGCCAAGAAAGGTCTGATCGCTTGAATGCGGACACTCTCCTTCTTCTAGGCACAGCAAACACTCTTGGTTGGATTGCCTACAGAATTTATGACGATATTCTTGATGGAGAAAATAAAAAAAATCTTATTCCGTTGGCAAATTCATGTCTAAGAAAAGTTTGTTCGATCTATGCTGGACTTTTTACTTCACCGGTACAGCAAAACTTTTTTGATAAGCTCATGAATGATTTGGACGGAGCAAATTCATGGGAACAAAAATATTGTCGGACTATGGCAAAAGAAAACAACTTTTCCTTCTCTTCCCTGCCTAAATATGACGACTATTCAATTCTTGCAAAAAAATCATTGGGTCATGCTCTTGGACCAATTACATTTCTTTTTCTACTAGAATATGCCCCAGACTCAAATGAAGTCACTGTCACTCTAAACTTTTTCACTCATTTCATCATTGCACGACAACTCAACGATGACGCCCATGACTGGCTGGAAGATTTACAAAATGGAACAATAAATCCCGCCAGTGCACTTATTTTGAAAAAATGGTTAAAAAACAAAAAAATAAAAACAGTACAATTTAAAATTGATCTTAAGAATACGACTTCAAAACTACAAGAGATTTTCTGGCACGAAGTGATCGGAGATATTACAAAAGAGGTCTATTCTCAAATAACGAGTGCAAAAAAATCCCTGGAAGACAGAATCTTCTCTGATGTTACTTATTTCTTAAACCTACTACAACCTCTTGAGAATGCTGCAAAAAAAGCAGATCTTGAAAGCAAAAAAATGATTGCTTTCTTAAAAAACTACTAAATTAACTATTGAGTCTGAGTAGAACCTGAAGTCTGAGACTTTGCTTGTCCCATGCCTGCTGGTCGGAGCTGTACCATTTGAGCAGTGATGCTGCCGTCAGAGTTTGCTGTTCCTGTTATGCTGATCTGACTTCCTACAGAAAGATCCTGAGCTGTTCCCACAGTCATCTTTGTAATAGTAGTTGAAGGTGAATAGAATACGATCTTTGATCCCGCATTATTTGGAAGTTGTATGGTAAACGTTGTGTCATCCTTACTAATGATCTGCCCAGAAGTAAAACCTCCTGCCGCAGCTACACCGCCCGCACCTCCAGTAAACTGCCGTCTTTGCCCCAATCCTGCCGTAGTGGCTGTTTTTGTAGCAGCTGAAGCAGAAGAGCTTTTACCTAAATAATAAAAACCTACTGCAACAATGATCAAAACTATGACTGAAACGATGATGTGTTTTTTATTCATATATTATATTTTTATTAATTTTTACTATTATCTTATAATTATTCATACCTCAACGCCTCAATTGGATTGAGCGCCGCGGCACGTTTGGCAGGATAATAGCCAAAAACAATACCGATCGCTGCTGACACTCCGAAGGCAAGGAGAACCGAAGAAATACTTACGCTCGTTTTGATTATACCAAAATAACTTACCCCGAAGGAGATGCCCCACCCCAAAATCACCCCAATTAAGCCTCCAGTAAAAGTAAGCGCCACAGCTTCAATTAAGAACTGTAAATTAATATCGTGCCTTTTTGCCCCAATAGCTTTTCGTAATCCAATCTCCTTAGTTCTTTCTGTAACCGTAGTGAGCATCATGTTCATGATTCCAATTCCTCCTACCACCAACGAAATACCGGCTACAGCCCCGAGGAGTAAGGTAAAGGTTGAAGCAACACTTGAAGCGGTTGCCACGATATCGGATTCATTAAGTACATTAAAATCTGCTTGAGTGGGATCTGAAATATTGTGTTGTTGGAGTAAGGTGTCAGTAACATCTTGCTGAACCTGAGTCATGGCCTGAGAATTTTGTGCCTGTACGTTTATTGTGGTTACGTAGGAATTTCCCGCCAAATAGTGTCCTGCGGTAGAAAGCGGAATGTAAATCATATCATCCTGACTTCCGAAACCCGTGCCTCCCTTTGCTTTAGTGACACCAATTACTGTAAACTCAATATTTTTTATCACTACTGTGCTTCCCACTGCTTCCGATCCGACACCAAAAAGATCATCTCGGGTAGTTGGACCAAGTACCGCTACTTTTGAAAGACTTGCGTTATCTTGATCTGAAATAAAAGCACCTTCATCGATCTGTACATTCTTTACTGTTGGATACGCTGAAGTGACTCCATCTACTGAAGTGTTTGTGTTTGTACCTTTTGCAGTAACCTGATAACGTCCTGAGACTTCAGGAGCTACAGCCGTCACGTTTGCCACCTGACTGCCGAGGGCAGTCGCATCATCCTGAGTGAGCGTTCGAGCGCTTCCTCTCCCCGCACTCACTTGATACCCAGGACCCTTTTGCGCCCCAGGAAGAACAATAATCAAATTGGCACCGATCGACTGAATGCTCTGCTGAATAGAACTCTGTGCCCCCTGTCCTACTGCCACAAGGGCGATCACGGAACTAATACCGATAATAATACCGAGCATTGTCAAACCCGATCGAACTTTATTACTCGAAAGCGCAGAATATGTTTCTTGAAAAATATCTTTTATAGTCATGAATGTTTTATTACGCGTTTTGCGTGAGCCCTACTATCAGAAAGGATGACGCCGTCTTTGATAAAAATAATCCTATCTGCATGCTCGGCTACGTCCTGTTCGTGAGTAATGAGCACGATCGTTCTTCCTTGGTCTTTGTTTAGCTTTTGAAAAGTACCCAGAACAATTTCTCCAGTCTTAGAGTCGAGATTTCCTGTCGGCTCATCGGCAAGAATAAGAGATGGATTATTTACCAAAGCTCTGGCAATCGCTACACGCTGGATCTGTCCTCCGGAAAGCTGATTGGAGAGATGAGTGAAGTGCCCTTCATCGAGCCCTGCAGATTTGAGAGCAGCTTTTGCGCGTCTGACTCTTTCATCCTCATCGACTTCAGCATAAATCAGGGGCAATGCGACATTTCGAAGCACTGTTGTCCTTGGAAGAAGGTTGAATGACTGAAAAACGAATCCTATTTTGTCTTTTCTAATATCCGCCAATTCATCATCAGTCAAAGTTGAAACATCTTTACCATCAAGAAAATATGCGCCGCTCGTTGGTGTATCAAGAGCACCTAGAATATGCATCAACGTAGACTTTCCTGATCCAGATGGTCCCATAATCGCCACGAATTCACCATCTTTAATGGTAAAGGTGACTCCTTTCAGGGCCTGAAATTCCATGTCCCATCCCTTATATGTTTTTGTAACGTTTTTAACTTCAATCATAAATTAACGGCCAGCACGTACAGCCCCTCCTCCAGTAAATCCTCCCGCTCTTCCTCCACCCAAGAGACTAGTAGCAGAGGCCGGAGCCGCTGTAGCAGTAGTTCCCGTAGAAGCTGCGATAGTCCTGGTTACTACCTGATCGCCCGCAGTCAATCCTGAAACGATCTCAGTAAGAGTGGTATTTGATACACCTGTCTGAACTTCTTTCATCTGAGGAGCTACTGAGGAAGCCGCACCTTGTACACTACTGCTTCCCACAAGTGGCGGATCAAACACTTCTACATAACTCGTATTTCCTTGTGCCTTAATAGCACTGTTCGGCACAGTAAGCACATCCTGCTTCGAAGCAATGATGATGGCGGCACTGACGCTCATGCCTGACTTTATTCTATTATCCTGCGTATCAAAAGCTATCTGAACACTGTAAGTAACAACTCCTTGGCTCACCGTACCTAATGAATCAATTTCTGATACTGTACCGGCAATACTGAGTCCACTGATCGCATCGAAAGTGAGGGTCGCTTTCTGTCCAAGCTGTATTTTTGCGGCATCAATTTCATTTAATGAAACAGTGGCGATCTTCTGAGTAGTAATGAGTGTCGCGATTGCAGTACCAGAACTTGCTGAATCATTAAGCTTCCCTGCTACACTCGCAACAATGCCATCGAAAGGAGCTGTTACGTAATAATCATCAAGGTTTTGCTGGGCATCGAGCAACGCATTTTGTCTCTGTGTCATTGACACCTGCTCTGATTGAAGATCGAGAGGATCTGCACCCGCCTTAAGCTTTATCAATGATTGATTCTTTTCATCCACAGAAAGCTTGTCATTGATGATTGAGTTTTTATCATTCTTAATCGCATTTATACTATTAAGAAGGTCGGTAATATTGGTGTTGGTCGTATTTGTATAACTATTCAGGTTGGTCTGATAAGTAGCAAGGGTTGGAGGAATATTTTTATTATTCGCCGTGATCTGATCCTTCACAAAACTAAACAGATCGCTTGAGCTCTTTACTGCAGTAGAAATAGCTCTAGTGGTAGCATACGTTTCATTAAGAAGATTCTCAACCGTCGTAGTCGAAGAATCTCTGTTAACAGCCTTGTAATCAAGGAAATTTTGATCGTACGCGACACGCGCTGTCTTATATGCATCTGCTGCATTCGCTTCATAAGTAGTCACGGTAGGCGCATAATCCTGCACCAAGTTTGCATAATATGAAATATTGTCCTGTCCATTTGCATTGATCTTATAAAGAGTATCCTGGACTCCAGAGATTGAGGTCGGCAGATCAAGGAAGGCATTTGAAATCGCAGTGAAGGCATCGTCATAATCCTTAGCCAAACTATCTTCTGCCTGTTGTTCTGTCTGCTGTGATTCTGCCAAAGCATCTTCTGCCTGAGTAAGAGAAAGCTCATCTGCAGGCTGTACTAATTTTTGATAAGCAATTTTCTCAGAATCAAGGGAAGCTTGAGCATCACGTACAGATTTCTCGGCAGAAGTAGTGTCGAGCTTAGCAATAAGCGCTCCAGCTTTTACACTTTGCCCAGGAGTAACGCCAATGTAAGTGATATCTCCTGAAGCTTTTGGCTTAAGATCGATCTGAGTCAGCGAAGAAACCTGACCAGTAGCAGTAACTGCCGTAATGATTGTCGCGTTCTGAGCAGTTGCCGTCACATAACGCGTCTCTGCACTTGCACTCGTAACATGCTTAAAGCCCCAATAGCCAAGAATAATGATAACAAGAGCCGCGATTGCACTGATCGCTTTATGGGCAGATACATATGTTTTTGTTTTAGCTATGATCATGTTTTTTTGTTTGTTGGTTTTTTCCATAAAGTGATATTAATTTTTAATCGCGTTTATCATCTTTGACGTAGAGCTTACTGAACTCGTTCCTGGATCTACAGACAAAGGAGGAGGAAGGAAGCGAATAAGCTTTGCCTCGATCACTCCCGAATCTTCTGGTGAACCGATGACAATGACATTGTCATCAACCATAAGCTGAGCAAGAGGAATAGTCTCACGAAAGCGTTTGATAAGCGTATCATCATCAACAGCAACAGATCTTTCTACTTGGTCAGTCCCCCGCAGTACAAAGGTCTTGCCGTTTATATTCACTTGAATGATCTTCCCGATTGTTCCATGTGCATTCATAAGATCGTCCTTCTGCATAGTAAAACCAGGACCATGTTTAGGACCAATAAATATCTGCTCGTAGTTTTCACCATTATGAAACGAAAATAGTGCTTTTTGATAGCCGATGATCATTCCTGCCCGAAAAAGAAGAAGGGAGAAAATAAGAGCAAGCACAACGTAGAGCCCTTTTCGAAATAAGGATGAAGCAAGAACATCAGCAAGCGTAAAGTCTTCCTTCTTTTTTTTATCATCTAAAATCGGTTTTTCTGGTATGGTATTCATATGAGACTAAGCGGTATACATGAAAGATACATTCTTGTAGGATTTCGCAAAAAAAGAAAGTGATAGAAAAAAAAGGGCGATAGTAGCAAGACAAGTAACAAGACTGCCAAAAGGCAAGAATTCTAGGAGAGAAGCCGCAAAATCTTTCCAGTAAAGAGTGATGGTGCTTGAATCAGAAAAAAACAACGATGCTGTTTGAATAAAACCTGATTGGGTCAGATCCTGTCTCTTATACACATCTGACGCTG
>JARIHA010000067.1 GCA_029288475.1 Candidatus Tayloriibacteriota bacterium
AAAAGAATCCTTCTAAGCTGATAAAGGAAAAAGAGCGACAAATGAATGCTGCAGTGAAGGAACTCGACTTCGAAACTGCCGCTATTTTGCGAGATGAGATAAAGGAACTGGAACTGAGGATGAAAAATAATTAATACTGGGGTATACTAGTGAGGAACTATTTACCTATGCAGAAAATTTTAATTATAATCGAAAATGACGTTTTCATGGGGGATGCGATGATACGCAGACTTCAGGATGCAAATTATCATGTAGAACTTGTACGTGACGGTGTTGATGGAATCGAAAAAATAAAGAAAGAAAAACCAAGTTTGGTGATCATTGATACCAATCTTCCCGATATGAGTGCCGAAGAGGTGCTCAAAAAGAAGTTTGGCGACAGTACTATCTCCGATATCCCAACGATCGTCATCACCAATTCCGACGATTCATCAGAAATTGACAAGATTTTTTCTCTTGGGGTGAGGGACTATATCGTCAAATCAAAGTTTCAACCAGAAACATTGGTAGACATGATACGCAACCAATTGAGCGGCGATGTGCATATGTCACAGAAAAAACCTATGGCCGTATCTGAAGCTAAAAAACCTGTGGATGCTTCAGTAACGCCGCCTCTTGCTGGCAAGAAGATCATGTGGGTAGAAGACGATGCTTTTCTTAGTGAAATCATTGCTCGCAAGCTTGCTACACAAGGATGTACTCTCTACCATGCAGGAAGTGGGGAAGAAGCCCTTCCACTTTTGGAAAAAACAAATCCAGACATTATTCTCCTCGATATCATGCTTCCGGGTATGGACGGTTTTGAGATTTTGAGAAGGGTAAAGGAAATGCCTTCAGCAAAAGCTATACCGGTGCTTCTTCTTTCAAACTTGGGCCAAAAAAGTGACGTGGAAAAAGGCGAAAAGCTCGGAGCAGAGCAATTTCTCATAAAGGCAACGGTTAGCTTGGACGAGATCATCGCCGAGATAAAGAAGGTTATAGAAAAATACACAAAAAAGTAATCGCTCGCGCTTTGGCGACTCTGGCGTTATTTTTTGCCAAAATCTCTTTTGGCTGGTATAGTAAGTTCACGTATATGACCCCCTAGGCCAAAGCCAGGGGGCAGTAACCGTATTATTATGAAACCAGACTTAAAAAGGAGCGATAAGGATACTCAAATAGAAAGCTCGCAGAGCATCATCGTCAAAGGTGCGCGTACTCACAACCTTAAAAACATTACGGTTGAAATGCCGCGCAATAAGATGGTGGTGTTTACGGGGCTTTCTGGATCAGGCAAGTCATCGCTTGCCTTTGACACTATTTTCGCCGAAGGACAGCGACGCTATGTAGAGTCGCTTTCTTCCTATGCTCGACAGTTCTTGCGCCAGATGCAAAAGCCAGATGTCGACGAAATTGTCGGCCTTTCTCCTGCTATCTCTATCGATCAAAAGTCACGCTCAAATAATCCGCGTTCTACTGTTGCAACTATCACTGAGATTTACGATTACCTTCGTATTCTCTATGCCAGAGTTGGCAAACCACATTGTCCTATTTGTAACCGAGAGATTAAAAAACTTACTAACGAGGAAATCCTTGAGACGATTGTAAATACCGTCAAAAAGATCAACTCAGATAAGTCAGAAAAGAAAGTGATGGGGGTATCTATTAGCAGCCTCAAGATCAAGATATTTGCTCCAGTGGTGGTAGGCAGAAAGGGCGAATACTACCAGCTTCTCTATGATGCACTCGGCAAGGGATACACTCAGGTGAAGGTAGATGGCGAGCTCAAAAAGCTTCGAGAGCAGATCATTCTTTCAAAGAATAAGAAGCATGACATCGATATTCTCGTTGATGAATTTTTCGTAAGTGAATTTCAGGGGGAACAGACTAAAAACAAGGATAATAAGGAGATATGGCGAGAACGACTGAGTGAATCCATTGAGCGTGCTCTTCAGGAAACCAACGGCCTTCTCAAGATTGAATTTCCAAATGATGAAGCAGAAAACGGCATTGAGGAAAGACTTATTTCAGCGAAGTTTATGTGTCCCTACGATGGATTTTCTTATCCTGAAATAGAACCAAGACTTTTCTCATTCAATTCTCCTTATGGAGCTTGTCCTGAGTGTAACGGACTTGGTACTAAATACTTCTTTGGTGATGAACCATGCCCAAAGTGTAAAGGAGCGAGACTTCGTGACGAAGCTCTGCATGTATTGCTCGATGGTGTTAATATTGTTGACCTTGTTGCAATGTCTATTGCCGATGCCGAGAAGTACTTCAGTACTATAAAACTAAGCCCTACAGAAAAAAACATCTCTAAAGTGGTGATCCGTGAAATTGAGTCACGCCTTCGCTTCATGATAAACGTAGGTATTGAATATCTTTCGCTCAATCGCCGCGCGCATACGCTCTCTGGAGGAGAAGCACAACGAATACGCCTGGCCTCACAGCTCGGTTCTGGCCTCGTAGGAGCACTTTACGTACTTGATGAACCTACAATCGGGCTACATTCTCGAGACAACGATCGACTGATCAAGACTTTGCTCAATTTGCGAGACCTCGGCAATACTATAATTGTCGTTGAGCATGATGAAGATACGATCTTTTCTTCTGACTTTATTGTCGATATCGGACCCGGAGCTGGTGTGCACGGAGGGGAAGTTGTAGTCGCTGGATATCTCGACACTTTGCTTACTGCAAAGAAGAACGATTCTGGTTCGTTGACCCTTGATTATCTTCGCGGCGATCAGAAGATTGAGGTTCCAAAAGAACGAAGAAGTGAAGATAAGGGAAAGTTCATGATCCGTAATGGTAATATTTTCAATATTAAAAATATGAACGTGGATGTACCACTGGGAAGACTCGTGGTGGTGACGGGAGTTTCTGGTTCTGGAAAATCTTCATTCATGTATGAGATCATCCACAAAAACCTTCAGGCCCGCTTTGAACGAAAGTACCGTACCAATGAAGTATTCAATTGTTCTTCATTCACTGGTACAGAATACCTCGGCCGCGCTATTCTCATTGATCAATCACCGATCGGACGAACTCCGCGATCAAATCCTGCTACATACACTGGAGCCTTCACTCATATTCGCGACATGTTTGCTGGTACTTCTGAGGCCCGAGCTCGAGGCTGGAAGGCAAATCGCTTTTCATTCAACGTGAAAGGTGGACGATGTGAGGCTTGTCAGGGAAATGGTGAAATTGCAGTGGAAATGCACTTCTTGCCGACTGTGTACGTTCCTTGCGATATCTGTAACGGCAAGCGTTTCATGAAAGAAACACTCGAAATAAAATACAAGAAAAAGAGCATCTATGATGTGCTTCGCATGACTGTAGAAGAGGCGCTCATCTTCTTTGATGATATTCCAGCTATTTCAGACCGATTGAGATCGCTTCAGGATGTGGGCTTAAATTATCTTGAGCTTGGACAGTCAGCAACCACTCTTTCCGGAGGAGAAGCCCAGCGAGTAAAGATCTCCTCTGAGCTTTATCGTCCTCATGTTCAAAAATCAATCTACCTTCTCGATGAGCCGTCAATCGGACTTCATTATGAAGATGTAAAGAAGCTGCTTGAGATCCTTCAAAAGCTTGTAGACAAGGGAAATACCGTCATGGTTATTGAACATAACATGGACATTATCAAGAGCGCTGATTATGTTATTGATATCGGTCCCGAAGGAGGAGGAAATGGCGGGCAAATTGTAGCCAAAGGTACTCCAGAGCAAGTTGCAAACGTGGCAAAATCATATACCGGCAAATACCTCAAGAAGGCATTAAAATAGATAGAAAATGGCGTCACGTCTGTGGCGCCATTTACATTCTCTACATGATGCCCCCCTTATTTTGAAAGACCAAAAATTAGTACGGCAAACAGTAAAAGAATGACTCCAAGAACAACGATCAGGCGAATTCGTTTTGCCGCCTTTTCGTATGCTTCAAGTGAACGTCTGCAGTCGGTAGACAATTTTGTTGGCATTTGTACCCCTTTTGTTTTACAACATTTCCCGCCGTACTCGTCTCCTGTATTTTTATCACTTGTCCCTTAAAGAAGTGCTAAAGAAATAATAAATCCTTTGTTAGTAGAGCTCTTCTCGTTTTTCCTTGAGGAAATTGAGGAACAAATCGGATGTGCGAAGGATAAGCTGAAACGGAGTTTCAATGATGAAGTCGAGCACGAAGACGAAAATATTGATAGATGAAAATGTAGCGCTCAACCAACGGCCTGTTCTTACGATTGGCAAAGTAAAAATACTCCAGAGCAGTCCAAGAGTAGTCTCGTCTGATACCTCGATCTTCCATTTTTTTGCATTGTAGCGGATGCGAAGTCCAAAATAACTTACGAAAGTAAGAAAGAAAAGGAAAAGGAGAATACTTACGAAGTTAAAGCCAATAACCAAAAGTATCCAGAGAAGCAGTCCAAAGCTGAGGAAGAAGATTCCTAAATAAAAGAGACTAAAGAGAATACTGAGGAATGTGGCACCTCGATCTGGCTTAAGCTTGATCGGTGGAATGTCTCTGTTATAGACCATGCTCACTACTCCGGCATAAATTCGATCAGTATTTTCCTTGCCGAGCGGTTTTATAGTTCGAGTCATTATTAAAAGGAGAATAGGGTGAAAAAGTAGGTTGGTGATCAAAGGAAACAGATCAAGTCGTTGAAGTACTGCAAGGTCATAAGGAATTTCTGAAACAACCGCCAAGATCATTTTTGTAAAAAATACATAGATAACAGCACGGATACTGCTTCGCTTGGTACGTTCAAATTCATTTTGATAACGTAGATCAAGATACGAGCTGATATATTCCTTAAGATAGTTTTGGTCTAAAAAAGTCTGAGTAGATTGTCCGCCAAACTTCTCAATAACCTCTTTTATCAGTGTAAAGTAGATAGCTTGGTTTCTGAGCCGGGCAGTAATGTTCCATCCTAAGGGGTTTTTGAGCTCGTTGTAGATCTTTTGAATGATGTCGGTGTAATTGTCACGATTTGCGTCGACTTCTGCTATAGAAAGGTTTTTCCATTCAGGTACATAGCGAAGCCAGAGAGCAAATACGAGGGATTCATTGTCTTTCTTCAAAAGACTTCGTCGGCAGGCGATGTAGATTTGTGCATCAAGCTCAGCCTGTGGAATATCGTAGGTAGGACGGATGCTTTTGTGGATCGTTTGATAAAAAGCTTCTGCGATTGCGTTTTCGAGTGAGAAAGGGGAAAGATGAAGCTCTATCTCAGTAGCGGCCATGCTTAAGAGAAAAGGCAATGCGACAGTAGTTTGCAGGGAAAGATACTTGTCTACGATGTGCTGGAGTCCATGTGCACTTTCTTCCCCGACAGATGCATTTGTAAGGTATCCACCGCTCACTAGTTCTTGAAGAAGGAGAAGGCCGACATCTGTCTTTGACTCAAGGATGATCTTTCTCTTAAGAATACGTTCGATGGCACTTCGGCGTAGGGTGTTTTCCTCTCGATAATCCACCATGTAACGTACCTTCTCATAGAGGGCTCCAGCCTTCATGGTGAGCTTGTTTACTTCAATAACCGCATCAGAATCCCCGTTTAAAGGGCTCTTTGGAGCTGTTTGTAGGCTGTTGATCACTTCCTCAATAAAGGGTGATATGGTATCCATAATGCTCAGCAATATAACATAAATTAGCCATAAAGTCACGTAAAAGGTATGATAGTCCTATGACTTTGGACGAGCTAAAAAAGAAGGAATTGCCCGATACACCAGGGGTGTATTTCTTCATCAGCCCTCAGAATGAAATCCTCTATATCGGCAGGGCTACCTCACTGCGCGACCGAGTAAAAAGCTACTTCAAGGATGATGTCATTCATAGCCGTGGAGCGCTCATCGTGGACATGGTCTTTCAGGCAAAAGACATTGAGACCATTCAGACCGACTCAGTGCTCGAAGCAGTGATCCTCGAGGCCAATTTGATCAAGAAA
>JARIHA010000101.1 GCA_029288475.1 Candidatus Tayloriibacteriota bacterium
ATTGGACAGTGTAAATGCCAGTCCTCTATGCGCGGGAACAACAGTTACTTCCGATACTATTATTTGTTCTGGCGTTTTTGATGGCATTTCTAATGGAAAACATTCTCTCTACTTGGAGGCATTGGTAAATGGAACATGGAAAATTAGCAGCCCTTTTACCTTCGCGGTAGTGCACGAGCTAATAAATGGTTGGCCTAAGCAATTAGACGGTTTTCCAAAGGATCCTATAAGTTTGATCGCGACTGATGGCACTTCAACTGCACAACAATTGCTTGTTCCATATTTTACTTTTTGTAGTTTTGGCTATTGTTATCCTCCGGAGACCCTACACTTTTTTCAGGCTGATGGTGCAGACAAGGTATTGTCTACATTAAAAAATGCCACTTTGATACCAGACGATAACGTGAATTCTGTTTATTATGATAGTAAGTCTAAACAAAATTATTTTATTCAAACGCAGGATTTTGGAAGTCTCACAAAAATATTCGATGTGCGGGGGAATGTATTAGCTACTGTTAATACAGGCAATGATACAAGTTTTGGTCAGAATGTTCTTTTTGACAGAAATAATGACGGTAGCTCAGAAGCATACTGGATAACTGTGGGAGATGGTCAGCAGGTTAAGGTTCAAGGGTATGATTTTAGAGGAAGATCGCTCGCAGGATTTCCTGTGTCTATAACAGATCCAATTACTGGCACATCTACGGCAGTGCTTGCTTCAACGCAGATTTCTTTTCTTAAGAATCAAAGTATGGCTACTAGTAGTAGTCAAAATATCGCCTTACTCACTGGTCAGTATGATGTTTCTTCTGATTATCTCGGTGCTCATAATTTTAAGTTGTTTGCAAGTCTTGTTTCAGGTAGTCTACTTTTAAAGAAAAATATTCTTCTTTATGATGGTAGTGGCAAAAATATTCAATTTGATCTTTCTTATTCCGCAACTGCAGACTTGAATAATGATGGAACCACTGAGATGGCGGTGATGTTTGGTGTCGTTGATACTGACCTTCTGTCTCAGAACAGTTCTAATCCAATGGCATATGCCACGTATATTGATGTTTTGGATTCTAATGGCAATATTGTCTCTTCCGCGGCACCAATTTATGGATTTTTGCCGAACCAATTGGTTATTGGAAATCTAGGAAAAACCACTATAGTTGCTACCCTCCGGGATACCTACGGAGCAGCGGTTCAGAGTAATAGAGTTATTGCGTTCGATAGTTCTTTGAAGAACATCCTCTTTGATAAAACCGAAGAAGATTATAATTCGTCTAATCCTGTAATTAGTGGAGTTAATATTGCTGGGGTAGATAACAACGGTAAGTCACAACTAGTGCTTGATTACAGGAGTCGTTATTTTGACGGTACACCTTCAGGCGTTCAGATCATAAATAATTCAGGTGCGATGGAGCGTGATATTAATTTACCTACACTGGGAGCAGTAGACGATCTTGCTCCTGCTGTTATCGGTGATTTTAATGGAGATCAAAGGACTGATATTGTATTGCAGTCCGACTTTCTGCCAAGCGACTTTCATGGTGGTTTTGGAAATGATTATAAAATGAAACTGTATCCACTAACCATTTCCAATACGTATGGCACCAGTACTCTTGATTGGGGATCATTCCTTCATGACAATCAGCGTACCGCTTGTTTCAACTGCGTGGCAACAAGTTCCATAGGACTTCCTCCGCCTGTCGTGAATCCTACTGCTTCTGTAATAGGTACTTCTACTTTAGCCATTGTCTACGCTCCTTCTGGAGCAGAGGATCAATTGGTAAGCACATTCACTGTTCGTATTGACGCTGGAAGCGATGATCAAAAAGTTGAGCAAACTGGTTCCTTTAATGGATATTTGTTTGGCACTAATTTTGTAGGAGGTGGCCAGACACAAATTTCCGCACTTTCAAATACTGCAGTTGATAGTAATGGAGCGTATATTATTCCAGCTAATACTTCGGCTATCTTTACTTTAAAGAAAACCTATTACCCAAGACAACTCTTCGCCGGAATATACCAGGGAGAAATTGACTCCGTTACCCT
>JARIHA010000105.1 GCA_029288475.1 Candidatus Tayloriibacteriota bacterium
CAAAAAGTTTGTGCGCCCATTCAAAAAGCGCAAATATATTCCGAAAAGAAGAGTCCAATAAAAAGGCCTCACCTCGGCTATCGAATCTCACCTACGTTTAACAGATGGTTTCCAGTGAACAATGAAAAAACAGATGTGGTAGAGGGTCTTATTTCGTTTGTGTCTACCGCATACAAGATTAAGCCGCCGCTCGACAGTCCTATTGCGGTCTGGGCTTACTCGGTCGCCATTTATTTTCTTGGCGAACAAGGCATGACTACGGACCAGGTCCTGGCTTCTTTTCCTGGTATGGAGAAGAGGGAATATCTGAACTCTTGCAAGGAAGTTAAGGCTGCTCTAGTCGATGCTTCCGTGCGTAGAGATCTGAAGAAGCTGGAGACTCATTTTCAGAGAGTGATGAAGATATAATCGTTAGTTGCGAAGGCCGCCGAGTCAAATCGGCGGTTCTTTTTTATATAAAAATCATGGATTAGGGTTAATCCCATTAGTGTGTCATAAAACAATTAAAATTATATTTTGTCAATAACTGTGCTATACTTATCGGGTCGCAAGGTATCTAGTCGATAGTGCATATTAGAATCGTTTGGTCCAAAAAATCGACTGCGGACTCTAATCCTCTGCAGGGAAAAATTTTGTCTAGAGATTGTACTTTAGAAATCGTTGCCTAAGAACGAACAGATCATTATCAATTTATTTTTTAACCCCATCGTATATGAACTCATACAAAATGATGTCAAAGGTTTCTTTCGGTATTTTGTCACTCCTCGCGTTAATCGCTTTGGGAGCGCCACTTTCAACTCACGCGCAGCAGCCTTATTTGTCAAACAGCCTTAGTTTTGGTTCAACAGGAACTAGCGTAACTAAGCTCCAGACCTTTTTAGCTGCCGATCAGCATGTGTATCCTCTCGGGCTTACTACTGGATATTACGGAGCATTGACTGAACAAGCAGTAAAACAATTCCAGCTTTACTACGGAATCGATCCAGTAGGAAATGTTGGTCCGATCACTTTAGCGGCCATTAACAATGTTGCGGCGAGTGCTCATCCATTGGATGTGACTTCTCCTTCTGCATACAAAGTAAGTACAAATGCAACTAGCAACAGTGTTACGTTAAACTGGCCAACAGGGGAGAATACTTATAGCAAAGTATTTTATGCACAGAGCCCAATTTTGACCACAGAGGCAAATGCAAACTTCACTGCACCAGGTATATCTGGATCAGTAGTTACAGATACAACTTCTATTGCAACACCGTCTCATAACATTACGATTGGCGGACTTCTTTCAAGAACAACTTATTATTACGTTACAGAGTCTAGTGACAATGCTGGAAATACAACAATAAGTCTTCCTGCAACACTAACAACGTTATAAGAATCAAAAAGAGACAATAAAAAAACAGCCGTTAAGGCTGTTTTTTTATTGCTGATTATTCAGAATTTTTTTGGATGCTTTTTATGATCTCTTCATGTATTGTACCATTTGAGATAATACAGCCGATTCCGTCTTTATCGTACCTGCGTTCATTTCCATTCAGATCGGTTACTTTTCCTCCTGCTTCTTCGGTGATAATCTTTAATGCGGCCACGTCATGTCCATGAGGGTTGAAGAACACAGTCCCGGAAAACTTTCCATTTGCCACCTGTATGCCTCCATATATTATCGAAAGAAGTGACATTATTTTTGCGCCTTTTTGTTGGAGTGCCCTAACGGTTTGCAGTCTTGAGAAGTTGAGTTCTTTTCCCGAGCCGTCAACATTAAGATAGGTATTTTTTAAGTCGGAATCCGTGCTGACCTGTATTTTTTTACTGTTGCGAAATGCTCCTCCGCCTTTGTGTGCCCAATACATATTTTTCATGACTGGATCGTTGACTACGGCAAGAATAGGCTGTCCGTTTGATTGATTTACTAAAGCTAGAGAAAAAGTGAAGGTAGGCAGTCCCAGTGAAAAGGGCATTGTTCCGTCAATTGGATCGCATACCCAAATATATTTTGAACCTTCTTTATTGCTGGTTTCTTCTTCGCCGTACACGCTATGGTCAGGAAATGCAGAGTTCACCCTGTCTATAACTAGTTTATTTATTTTTGTATCTGCCTCTGTCAGGGGAGTGTTATCACTTTTCCATGTTTTCTCAGTATCAAAGCTAAAATATTCTAATGCTATTTTCGCCGCATCTTCCGCTACTTCTTTTGCAAAGGTTACGTAATTTTCCATGTTGAGTAGTATAACAAGTAGTTTAACAAATAGGTATAAAAAACCCGCCAGACGCATCCGGCGGGGGATTGAGGGTTGATTGCTTTGCCTGTATCAGGATGGGAAGGACTCAGTGATGTTTTTCCATCCGCCACTTTTGACGTTTCTTGACCAGAGTTTCCACGAAAGGAAGTCTTTGATCAATCGATACAAGTTGGAGATTTTCATCAAAGCCGAGGAATCCTCCGCACTCCACTCGTAAAGGCATGGCCTCGTGTTCCTGACTCCCAGTATCGGGGTATTTCCACCGTTTCTCTCGAAAGTGATAGTGGAGAAGCCATTTGCCGTATTTAAAAAGCTGCGGATCGTTCTCTGTCAGTAAACTATTTTCCTTAAGCCACTCGGCTTTTTTAAAGGAAACAGTTCTGTTTGCCAGAGCTTCTTTTATTGCCGCGCGAATTTTCAGGCCATTTCGCAGATTTGCTCGCCGATTTTTGACACTCGATTTCATTGTTAAACTGCTTGCTACTGTTATGTTAAGGGACCGGTTACTCAAGTATAATAACACGTTTAGTGCCTAAGGTCAAGTATATTCGTATAAAAACTAATAAAATAAAAACGACCCACTGGCATGGTGGGTCTTGGTCTAGTGGTCTATCTGTGTGTCGTTTATTGGCTAACAGGCGACATCGAAGTTAGATAATGGCGGGTGAGACCTACGGCGCTATGGATTCCGAGTTTGTTCATCACGCCCTGCCGATGTTTTTCAACTGTTTTAACGCTAATATTGAGATTGGCGGCAATGGTCTTGTTGGGATGACTTTCCGCAATGAGCTGGAGTATTTCTGCCTCACGAGAGGTAAGGTAAGGTTCGAAGCCGTTATACTTGCGAACCTCAATCAACTGGGCTGTAATGGAAGGGCTGAAGAAAGAATTCCCACCGGACACCTCTCTTATTGCCTGCAGTAGGGTTTTTGGTTCATCGCTTTTCAAAACAAATCCTGAGATGCTTGTGTCAAGTAGTTTTGCCAGAACCGCTTGGGTTGGAACATCAGAGAAGATGATCACTTTTACCCGTGGCCACGTCGCCTTTATCTGCCGTGTTGCCTCGACCCCGTTAAGTTCCGGCATGTCGACGTTCATGACGACTATCTGCGCTTGTATCTTACTGAGCATTTGTAAGGCGTTACGGCCGTTGTGCGATTCACTCACAACTTCGATATCTTTCTCTTGTCCGAGGATTAACCTAACCCCACATCTGAGGATACTTTGCTGTTCCACTATCATTACTCTCGTTTTCATGATGGCCCTTTTTTTTGATGTTTACTGGTATTTCAAATAGCCCTTTATAGGTTGCTATAAGTTAACCATAGAATATGAGCTCATGTCAATTATTATTTGCCTATTTGCATATTTCACAAGTAAAAAACCCCAGTCGCCTATGCAACCGGGTTCTCCTTCACAATCATGATTAGCATCAAACTCCCTCGTCAAGATGCGGCAGGTTTAAAGAAGTCAAGAAGATATTCTCCTGTTCTCCCTTGGAATATAAGCGTGGGCTCACCTTTGTCTCTGCCGAACTTTAAAATTCTGAATGGGCCGTGCTCATTAATGTTGGTCCCGCTGGGTTTGTTGCCCTTTTTTACAGGGAATACCGGTATAAATTTAGGTACGACTAGTTGACTGTGTTTAAACATATTTCTCTTTTTGGGTTCCTCTATATAATATATACCTTTATAAGCTCACAGAGTCAATGATTGCTAAAGTAAAATTAATACTGAATTAAAAGGGCACTGCTTCATCTTCTTTTTCCTTTTTTGCTCCTTTTGTTAAGTAGTGATTGACTGTGTAAATAAAATCTTCTCCTTTATCTTTCAGAGTGCCAAGCCATTGTAAATAACCGAAATCTTTTGTCATTATTTCGTCGAAGGTCTCGCCCCGCAATTTGCCGAAGCTAAGTCGTTTTAAAAGAATAGGTTCACTTGAAAAAGCAACAAACTTTTCAATGGTTTTTTCTTCAGAGAGATTATTTTTTGCAGAATACTCTTTTACCATGTATTCAAATATTTGCTCCAGAATGAGCACGTCTCCGCGGGCATCATGTGCA
>JARIHA010000111.1 GCA_029288475.1 Candidatus Tayloriibacteriota bacterium
TCAGATACACCTAAAATACTGATTTTGCTGTGGTTTTGCGAGGTTGGCGGCTCATTTTTTTGAAGTTCTTTTCATACGGCATAAAATAAAAGCCACTTTTTTAGGAGTGGCTTTCACAGATTTTTCAAACTCCGAACCGATGGGTGACAAAGGAACAGAGCTGAAAAATGAGAAGATCAGAGTTCACTTAACCAACTTTGACCGATTCCTACTGATTGCTACAACAGTCGTAGGAATAATGGGCCTAGTTGCTGTCGGCGTTACTCTTGTCAAGTAGTCATTCTTGACTACGTCTCATTACTATTACCACCAGTTTTTACTGGTGCCTCTTACAGCTCCAGCATGAGCTGTGTAAGTCGTTAATGGCCACGTTATGTGTGCCAGTGCGTATGCACAAAAACATAAGGGTGGCATTGCCTCGGCAAGGGCCGCCCTTTTTGCTTTTAATATTTTTAAATGAATTTCGCACTTATGTTGATATTTCAAATAATATTACCCTATTAACGGACAATTAGCAAATATACTAATTAAGCTCTATTAAATAATCACCGAGTTGTAATAATCTGAATTTAGGTTATTACAACCCTGGGACGATCTACACACTTTGATAATTCGAAAAGTTGTTAGTTGCCGAATTACTTTCGCCGCTTATTGAAATATTAAGCACGATCTTCCTAAGAGAATGGAAGAGTGTTTTAAGATAGGACTGTTCTAAATTTTCCAGAATTGTAGATTTGGTGCAAAGATTTCCTGATCTCATACTTTTTTGCTTTAAGATATAATCAAATAACCGGTTATTACGTTGAGGAAATTTGAAAAAAATAGTGATAAAATTTTTTTTTAAAATTCCTCTAGTGAATATCATGTCTAAGTTACATCATTTAGTTACAAAACGAATGAATCTAGAATATTTTTTTGAAAAAAGTCGCGAATTAAATACATTTTTATTTAAAATTCACATATTTATTATAATATGCAAAAAGTGTTTACAAGCAGCATATTAAAAATAAACTAAAAACTTATTTGCTATCTTTAATCAATTTTATCGACTTTTTTCAGCGACTTTTTGAGCAAATTCTTGCAAAGAAGCCAGAAATTTAGTATAAATCTAGGATTTCCTTAGTTACGAAATTCTCGTTTAGCCAACCTAAATGGAAAATATAAGTTTTGTTTGGAAGTAATTTACCCGCGCGCACCTTCCTTTTTACATTTTCGAATTCAGTAGCTCCTAGGCTAACATATGCTACTTTTTTCTTTCTGCAGATTTTGTGACCGCCTTAGCAACATTCTCTTTCTTTCGTTCCATATCCTGGGATGTGCTCGCTTCATACTCCACTTTAATTCGATATCCCTTATGTACAGTTTCTTTTGCCATTTCTTTGACGACCTGTTTATCAAGATACTCAACTATTGCTTGAGGTTCACACACCAGAACTCTGGAAAAATCAATTTTGCTCAAATTGCTTTCAAGCTGTTCTCTGATCCGAGCTAAATGTTTAATGTCATTTGAGCATACTATTACTTCGTGATACCCTGCCAAAAGACATTTTTGAACATTGTGGACTTCCCAAGTGTCATCGGTGGTAATTGATATTTCGCATGCTATTCTTTTTCCTTCCCTTTCAAGGCTCAAGTCAACGCGACCTTTTCCATCTGGTGTGCTGTCTTCTATGATTGCTTTATACCCTCTTGATTCAGCCATACGTTTTATAAGCGTCTGCAAATACCTGTGCTGTGTTTGCTCAGTCTTCTTAGTTGATTGTGTTTCTATCTCAACCGGAATGAAAGGTTCCTTTTTGGGTTTCCATTGCTCATATACCGGATCGGCTTTCGGTAACGCAACATCCTCTTTTGAAATACTACCCAAATAATCAAGGCTCTTTTCAACCAACTCCTTTTTCGTACCGTACCGATGGCGGGACTGCAATATGACGGACTCCACAATAGTCTCAGCCTCCTCTCGGTTAATCTCGGGTGGACGAATAGTCGCCAGGTTAAAATCTGAGGTGGGCTGCTCTATTCTCGCTATGGCTTCTCCGGTACGAAGATTCTCAAGATCATCGGCATCAAAGTAGGAGAAACCGCCGGCAAACCGACGAGCATCGACATCTCCAAGACGGAAACATACTCTGGTGCCGGCATTTACAACGACTGCGCTTGCAAGTTCACCGTCATAGCGCTGCAATTGTTGCATGTCTTGATGTGCCAAAATTAAGCCTAGATGGTATTTACGTGCTCCGCTCAAGATGTGAGACATTGACGGTGTGATAAAGTTTTGAAACTCATCAATGTAAAAAAAGAAGTCTCCACGGGCAGCCTGACTTTTTGTCTGCCGTGCCATAGCCGCCTGATATATTTTGGAGACGAAGAATGTACCGAGTAAGAAACTATTTTCTGCCCCAATCAATCCTTGTGAAAGTTTTACCAACAAGATCTTCCGTGAATCTAAAATATGTTCGAATTCGAGGCTTTTCTTTTGCCCAACCATATTACGAATCAGCTTTGGGCGAAGAAAGGTGTCCAGTCTCGTAAGAATGGAGCCAATCGAACTACTTTTAAGTAGCGGATATTCATTGTGCCAATAGTAGACTATATGTTGGTCTTGAACCTTTTGTAAGTACTCGTCTCTAAAAGGCTTTTCGATCAGAAATTTTCGAAGGTCAACAAGCGTGCCGCCTTGGTCGTTTTCTAGGAAAGCGAGTATTGCATTAGCAAGGACACTATTCATCTGGTCGCCCCATGAAGTGCTGTTCCGTTTGAACGCGGCAACGAGGTCGGATGAGAGAATGTCTTTCTCGATTTCAGAGTGAGCCTGTAATATATTAAAGCCAACTGGGTATTCGCTGTCTGCTGGATCAACTAGTATCACATCTTCCATTCGATTCTTCGGGATATGCGAAAGTACCGCTTCAACAAGATCCCCATGCGGATCAAGAAGTGCAACTCCATTTCCTAAATGCATGTCTTGCACCAGCATAGAAAGCAACATGGTGCTCTTCCCTGTTCCTGTCGCGCCGATAATATGGGTATGTTGGAGCCGTATACTTGCCGGTACAGTCACTTGTACTTCCTGCCCATTGTGCATATTTGTTCCCAGGACGATGTTGTGACCGATGCCATAATAGGGTGCCTGCTTAGTCTTTCGCGCTTCCCGCTGCAAAGCCGGGTTAATTACGGTATCCGTTGGGAAATGAGCGATAGTGGCTAATTCTTTTCCGTTGATGAGCATTCCTATTCGATGTGATTGACGCAGGAAGACATCCGCAATCATGTCATCTATCGGATAGCCATAATCTGAGAGGACTTGTAGAGAGTTATTTGCAGACTTACTTATGAAGTTAAGTGCTGTGCTAATAGTTTTTGTGATCTCAATAGCTCGATTGTTGGTTGGCGCTTGTCCACACGCCCTAATACACACGGCATACAATGGCACGCTTGTTTTTGATTGAGCGAGCTTTACCATTTCCGGTGCGTCTGCAAAGAAGGAGCTACCGTTACTGGTTGTTACAGAACGCAGTATGCTCTCGGACCATGGATTGACTGCACCTTTGAAAAGGATCTGAATTACGCCTCGCTCACCTTGTCTTATGCCGGCGAGCGAAGCGAACAAGCCAATATACGGGTCATCCCTTAGGTCGTCATACAGTGCGAGCGGGCGCATAAATTCTTCCGTTAATCCGAAATTCACCACGCATGTTTGAGAATCGCCGTCCAAGATTTCAAGTCCCTCCTGGTATTTACTGAAAAAGCCGGTCGGAAAGTAAGCTTTGATTTGATTTACTACATGCGTCTCATCTATTGAATGACAAGTAATTTGCAGTCGGATTTGCTCAGCCGTCGCAATTATTTCGAAGCTAAGTGCGTGAGTAGTGTAGGACAACATAAGCAGTAATTGCTCCATGTCCTCCATTTCTATACGGCCGCCTTTAGGTAAGAGTATTCCGTAAACAATCAAGTTTTCGTCACGCTCTTCAGGATATGCTCTTACCGGGGGGATACTGGTAAGTGCGTCATCTATTGGATCAGGGGGCGTTTTCTTTTTACGCTTTAGTGCTGATAGGAGCGCGCTTGCGATAGTGTGTCGCCTGCCGTCGTCTTCGTTCTTGGTATCTCGAATGTAATGGCCGAAGAACGGATGGAATTCTGGCTCAAGCTCTACTGGGAAATCAAAGGCGTGCCAGCCGCGTCCTCGTTGCTCCCAATGGTAAAATCGTTGCGTAAGGATATCAGACGATCTTTCCATCGTTATACGGTTTTACTTGCCTTTCTAGTTCAGTGAGCCGATGACCGCTTGTTGATGTCATAGTATCTATTGAGTTCATCAGGGATGTATGTACGGCTAAATAAAACATAGCTTCAGCGTCCATCTGATAGAACGTTTTATTTGATCGATCCTTGCCAAGCAGCTTGTTTATGACACGTATTCTGTTGAGTAGGGTTTCATGTTTAATGCACTGCCACGAAGAAACATACGTGCCAGTTCCATACTGTACGGCACAGATGTACACAAGATGCTCGTTCTGTTTAACACGGAGGTAAATCCTGCGGCCTGACAAAATGTGCACCTCCAAGAATTTTTCCTCTGTGACATCTACATGGTTGATCTCTCTGGCCTTTAGTTCAGCGCGAACTTGTTCATAAAATTGATCTGATTGCAGCCGTATGCCGTCTAAAAAGTTTTGCCAATGGCCGCTAATTTTGAATGGGTTTCTGTACAGTCCGGCAACTACGAGAAATATGCCCAAACCTAACAAAATTAATACTGGTAGCATACAATATGGTTTTTTGTGTGAGTAATTGTGGCAAGCTACTATTCGAAATTTTGAGTGTCAACCGTTAAAAAACGGTAAATCATTAATATCCTGTTAATGCGTAGCAGGTGTATCTTTGTCGCAATGACGGATCAGGAACTGACTCAAATAGAAAATGAGATTTTTACAAAGCTTATGATTGACTTATTGAAACAGCAGCGAGCGGAAGGCAAAAAGGAATTTTTGTTGGACAAGTATGAGGTGGATCGAATGACCAAGGAAAGGCTCAAGAAGATACTAGCTGAAAATAAATAAGTCAAAGCGCATGGGATGGCCAGAAATCTTTAGGGCTACAATCGAGTATTCTTGCGATCTCATTTAAGTGGACTACATTGTATTTCTGAGGGTACCGAATATTCTCAACCATTCCAACAAACCCAGTTGCTACCCCTAGTTCAAATGCCAGTTGCGATTGCGACATGCCACGCTCCATTCGTTTTTCTCGAACTTTTTCCATCACATGGATGTCAATCTTAGTTTTGACGGGCATCCGTCGAAAGTAGAAACCATCAAAAAGAAGGTCAATCACTGATAAGTGATTATTTGAATAAATGTATTATGTTTG
>JARIHA010000169.1 GCA_029288475.1 Candidatus Tayloriibacteriota bacterium
GGTTAATCCGTGGTGTGGGGCTATCTTCCGAAGCTTGCGTAATGCGGTATTCTGGATCTGACGTATCCTTTCTCTGGTTACGTGAAATTTATTAGCCACTTCCTCCAGCGTAAAAGGTTCACCGCCTCCAAACCCAAACCTCAACTTCAAGACCTCAACCTCTCTAGGCGAAAGTCGAGTGAACATTGTCCCCAGTACGTTCGCAAGCATTTTCTGATCAAGTTGCTTGTCAGCAATATCGGCATTGACATCAGGCACAAATTCGCCGAAAGCCCTTTCGTCATCATCTCCAACCGATGCATCCAATGAAACAGCACTAGCGTTGGCCTCAATCAGTCGTGTGACTTTTTTAATTGGAATACCGAGCTCCTCCGCGACCTCTTCATTCGTCGGAGAACGGCCCAATACCTCTTCCAGCTTCCTCGTAGTCTTTTTAAGTTGGTAAGTTTTACCGAATATGCTTACAGGCAACCGAATCGTCCGACTCTGATTAGCCAGAGCGCGGCTTATCGACTGTTTGATCCACCATGAGGCGTAGGTAGAAAGTTTTGAATCGAAACTAAGGTCAAAACGCCTAATCGCCCTCATCAGCCCTATATTACCTTCACTGATCAAATCCAGCAGAGGTAGCCCATATCCACTGTAACCCTTGGCGATCTTCACCACAAAACGTAGATTTGCCAAAGCAAGATGATCCAAAGCTTTTTTCCTCTTGTCCGAATCGGCGTCAGTTTTAGAGATAACGAGCAAACTCCGCTCCTGCTCGGGACTCAAAAGATTAAAACTGCCCACATCCTTCATATATATATTTAAGATTGGATTTCCCTCTTCTTGGTACATGTTTTCCCCCTTATTGGTTAGTTGTTTAAGGTTCTATTTCAAAAAATCAAAGCTATCAAAATGCTACTCTTATCTTGAGATTTGTCAAAAGAAGCCTCTATACCGGCGCCCCCAAAGGCGTCATTTTTTTAATTACCGGGAAACCTCCACCGCCTCAACTAGGTTTGGGACGCGGCTTTCGTGCGGGGTTTCCTGGTAATAAAAAACAGGGCCGCGTTAGCTAAGCCCTGTGTGATTTCGATTGCTCTATTTTTTTCAGCCCAGAGTGAGATTTACCGCCTCATCAGCCGCTGGGCCTGGCGTGTCTTTCAAAAGGGCGTAATCCCTGAACCAGGTCTGCCGTGCTCGAGGACAGACGGCCGCTTTCATCAACGCGGCAACTTCCTCAAGAGGAAGTTTTGACGGTTCAACGTCTGGATGGGTCAATGACCCATTCAACAGGGTGTTTGGATTTGGAAAATGCCACTGCGGCACCTCCCTAACCGTACCCTGACCCCATGCTCTGTCAACTGACAACTTGTCTCCGGTGCGCCTGTGATACTCACTCATCCGCACCATGCGGGCGAACTCAGATAGATCGATGCCTTTCTTTGGGTTTACGAAGATCTGAGTTAGACCGTTTGTGTTTCGGACGATGAGAATCGTAACCTGCCCTGCTTTTACCGAAGCAGCGGCACGGTTGAGGTATTCGTTATCGCTGGTGATACTGACCATTGGCTCGGTCTTATTCTGCCAAGGCACTTCCTCGAAATTGCCCTTGCTGGTTAGTTCCTCAACGGCACCCTGAAAGCCAGCGTTGTCCTTGATCATCAGATCAAAGGTCGCGGGCACCCACTTGATTCTTTCCTCCAGAATCATATGTGCCGCGATCGAAGCGAACTCGGTAAGAAAATTAGATCGACGCCCATAGGAACTGGCGATCATCTTCGTGATCTCATCGACCTTTTTCGGATCAATGTTTTTTCCCTTGAGGTAAAGACTCCAAGCCTCACCGAGATCGTAGCCCTTGTCAAACTTGCCGTAAATCAAGGCATCGATAGCAGCAGTGGCCCACAAATAGGTTCCGAACTGATCTTTGCCATTTTTTACCCGATGCATAGTCTTGATCAGGTTGGCGAGTTGAGTGGCAAACACTTCTGGCTGAGTGTCAGCCCAGAGGGTTTCATGAAGCAAACCCTCAATGTTGGGTTTATTTAGAATTCTCAATCTCTGCGCCACAAGTATTGCGGCACAGGTATCCTGCAGGCGCCCATCAGGCCGGTGTTCGTCGAACTCTCCTCCACCGACTCCGACATAGATGGTACCAGCTACGGCCCACAGCTTATCTGCGAAGATTACTCTTGCGGAATCAGCGCCGGGAAAAGCCTTCCCCGCAAACCGCTGCAACAAAACGACTCCGACGATTTCATCCAGATGAGGACGGGTATGGACCATGATAGTCCGAAATCCGCCATCAGGCCTGGGAACGTTTCTGTCAATACTGGCGCCATTTGTGTTAGTTTTCAATTTGCTTCCTTTCAGCCTTAAAGGCCTTTGGTTTTTCTCTTTTTGGGACAATTGCCCCGATTGCCAATTTGCACATCCATGCAAATCTTCTGTATTACATTATAGCATATATAAAATATTTGTCAAACATTTCTTGACTCCCTCTTAAAAAGGAGTACTTTAAACAAAGAACCAAAATTACTGATACCAAAAAAGAAAGAGAGCAAATGAAAAAAGCACAAATAGGAACAGCGAAGTTGTTGGTTGAACTATCCATGGAAGGCAAACTTGGACAAATGCTGGCAAGAACATTTAACGGAAAAATCGGCGATACCTATCCCCAGAAAGATTCTGATTTCGTAATTACCTTTGAAACCAAATCCGCACTCCCGCCAAACACTTCTTTGATAAATGCCATCCAAGGACTCTTCCAGGAACACGGGTTTGAAGTTAAATTCAACTCAAATGAAGGACACTGCGTTGATTTCACTGTAAAATCAGAAGGTTTTTTGCTAATCGCTATCATCACGATACCCTACCCAACTTGTGACAATCGAGCGTCCCTCAGAGTTACAACACAATTCCCCTGCACTGCTCCAAACTAGTCGTACCGGCGCCCCCAAGGCGCCGTTTTTTATTCTTTTTTTAGTATTCCTTTGTTATACTTCCGATATGATAAAAGCAGTAATTTTTGATCTTAACGGCATTTTTATTCAAAGCCCGAAATTAAGCGAGCGATTTGAAAAGGATTTTGGCATTCCTACTTCCCTCTTTTTACCAAAACTTTCAGAAATTATGGACAAAGCGCGCAAACCAAACGCTAGCGATACCTTCCAGTATTGGAAACCAATTTTGCGGGAATGGAACATTTCTCTGACAGAACAGGAGTTCTGGGATTATTGGTTCAAGGCAGAAACAGTCTCTCAGCCAATGATCAGCTTTGCAAAAGAGTTAAAAGAGAAAAATATTAAAGTATTTGTTCTTTCAAATAATTTTAAAGAAAGGGCAAGGTATTATAGCCACTATCCATGGATGAATGAGGTAATAAATAAAGTATATTTTTCATGGCAAACAGGACTGATAAAACCCGACCTTCAAGCATGGATTCGTGTTCTTACAGAAAACGATCTCAAAGCAGACGAATGTCTCTATTTTGATGATCAGGATAAAAATTTGAAAGCGGCAACCAGTGTAGGCATTCGCTCTTTTTTATTTAACGGTGAAGAGGACCTTATCAAAACAGTTAAAGCAAATATTTCTTTTTCTTGAGCTTGTCAGGCAAAAGATCTTCCTTGGTGTATTTTTCATATCCTGCTCCGTACCCAAGATCTTTCATGAGTTTGGTCTGTGCATTGCGAATTTGCAAAGGAATCGGAAGATTGCCATATTTCTTTACATCTGCCATTGCCTTGCCGAGTGCGTTATAAGCGCGGCGATCCTTCTTTGCCTGGGCTAGATAGACCACTCCGTGACCAAGATTGATCGCACATTCTGGCAATCCAATAGTTTCAACAGCCCGAAAGATCTCGTTGGCAACCACTAAAGCTGTAGGTTGAGCGAGGCCAATATCTTCACTTGCAAACACCACCATCCTTCGCGCTATGAACTTTGGATCCTCTCCTGCATCAAGCATTCGGGCAAGATAATAAAGGGCAGCATCCGGCTGTGACGCTCGCATGCTTTTTATAAACGCACTGATGGTGTTGTAATGCTCCTCACCTTTCTTATCATAACGAAGAAACTTTGACTGCAAGGTTTCCTTTAAGCTTTTTATGGTAATGCTTCCGTAAAGCTGTTTCGTAGCTTCGATCATTAAAATCGCCTGTCGAGCATCGCCATTAGCCATCTGAATCAGCCAATCCTTTGGTTCTGCATTCAACTTCACTCTAAGATTCTTTGCGGCACGGTCGACAATCTCAGACATCTCTTCAGGTGTTAGTTCATTCAATACAAAAACTCGACACCGTGAAAGCAACGGAGAAATTACTTCAAAACTTGGATTTTCGGTAGTCGCACCAATGAGCGTAAGTTCGCCTGATTCTACAAAAGGAAGCAGATAATCCTGCTGAGACTTGTTGAAACGATGAATCTCGTCGAGAAAGAGAATATTGGGACGAGCATCAAGCTTCAACCTGCCACGACTTTCCTCAACAATCTTACGAATGTCGTCTTTGCCAGCAGACACGGCAGAGAGATCGTGAAAGTCAGCATTAAGCTCGCTCGCATAAATGCGAGCGAGCGTCGTCTTGCCCACTCCGGGAGGACCCCAAAGGATAAACGAAAAAAGATGTTTCTTTGCAATAGCAAGCTCAAGCGGTTTTCCTTTGCCCACCAAATGTTTTTGGCCAACAAATTCCTTTAAAGATTTGGGACGAATAGTTGCGGCAAGTGGTTCCATACTGCTATTTTACCACTTTTAATCCTGCCACATTAGCGCCTAGCTTTTGCCAAATAAAGCCTTGAGGATTTCTTGTTTGCCTTCTCCTGTTTTAGCCGAGCAAAAAATGATTTCCATGCCAGGAATTTCTGCCGCGATCGCTCTCATCTGTGCGCTTCGCTCGCGCTGATTGAGCGCATCTGCCTTGTTGGCAACAATAAGAACATCCTGACGATGTTCACGAAGTATTCGTAGCATCTCAATATCCATTGGCATAGGACCTACTTTCGCATCCAAAACCAAGATAGCTTTTCTCTCGTACACTTCCTGAAAGAAATACCATTGGATCATGCGCGCCATCTGCTCTCTTTCTGCAGGAGACATTTTGGCATAGCCATAGCCAGGCAAGTCAACAAAATAAAAAGAATGATTGATGAGAAAAAAGTTTATATCCTTGGTTTTGCCGGGAGTCTTTCCTGATTTTACCAGATCAGTCTCTTCAAGAAGGCAATTCATCAGACTAGACTTCCCTACGTTTGAACGCCCAATAAAGGCAAATTGGGTCTTTTCCTCAAACACGATATCGTCCGTTCCCCTGATGCTCTTCTTAAATTCGCTGATCTTTATCTGCATATCCATGAATGGTATACCATAGATG
>JARIHA010000103.1 GCA_029288475.1 Candidatus Tayloriibacteriota bacterium
ATACTGTACATATTTAAAGCTCTCTCTTTTCTTTTTTTGCAACTCAGCTTTTTTCGTGATTTTTTTCTTTTGAAGCTGAAACGCTTTTTCTTGTTGGCCTTTCTTATTTTGTTGCACTGCCATATTTGTTTGTGTAACAAAAAGAATTACCAAAGTAACTACATAATAATTCATACAATTCCTTAATAAAACTAAAAATATCATCCACATAAAAGTAAATGCTTTTCTTCCTCCTATGTTGTTTTTTGCCCAATCTTTACTTCGATAATCGGCATTCTCTTCAATATTAAACTCAATCTTGCCCAATTGCGCCTGCATGAAAGGGGGTCTAAACTCAACGGTCTGCATGCCAAAAACTTTCTCATAAAAAATACGCGCCTTGTTTAATTCAGATACACCGATCAAGAGGGAACCTAGTTTTGCTTTTTGCATATGCAAAGTATACCAGAAGCTTGTCTTTATTATTTGAATGCAAAAGACAGTAGTACGATAGTCAAAGCATTAAGAATCACGAGTGCTACAATAAGTCCTGTTTTTGATCCAACCGCGCTTTGATTTCTTAAGATATAAACCGTGTAGATTATCGCAACGATTGCCGCACCAAGAAAATTTCCTTTTATCATGTTTTTATAATTAGTGATTAGTAACGCATTTTTTACACATTAAGTATATCAACAAATAGGAAATAAAAATGCACACCATCGATGGTGTGCGCTTTGAAAGTTATTCGCGAGTCTTCCAACTCGAAACCAAGGTTTTGAATCGAGACTTATTTGCCGAGTCTGAATTTCAATGTATGCCCAAAATGTAGAAAATTAGAAGCATGCAGGTGAATATAGTGACAAAAATTATGCTCATAATAATGGCATTTCCTTGCCACGTACGAGTCTGTATTTTTACCGATCTTCCGATATAAGAACCATTTCGTTTTTTGTCGCCCCATAAGATGAGGCGGTGTTGGGTAGCGAAATAAAATAAAAGCCATGAGTTGTCTATCAGGAAAAGGTCCCGCGTACCGATTTTTGCTAAAAAGACCGGGACAAATGTGTTTCGCTTATATTCTATTTCGTACAGTAAGGATGAATCCGTGTCTACTTTTGTTGTTGTATCGCTTTCCCAAAAATGCTCCAGTAAGAGGGATTTCCTTCTTTTGATTATCTTAAAATCACCGATTCGGAATTTTTCAGATCCAATCTTAAAGGGAAGGTTTTCTTTGGGAGTGTCTATCTCGTGATTCCCAGAGCCAACTGCGTGTCCTGAAAATTTATGAGAACCACCGCCTCCTTTTAAATGAATGTTTAATTGACCTATGTTGTATTTTAAGCCACTGCAGTTTTTCACAACAGTTTCGACGTCTTTATCAGTGAACTTTTCATCGAAAATGGCAATCAGCGCCGAATTCAATTCCAGTCGTTCTTGAAAAGTAAGTTTCATATCCTGTCTTTATTTTTTGCACATTGTTAAATGGAGTGCGGGGCTTCTCTTTCTTAAGCCACTATCCAATCAAAAAACTTCTGTATATTCAATATCTGTCTCTTATACACATCT
>JARIHA010000003.1 GCA_029288475.1 Candidatus Tayloriibacteriota bacterium
AGAAATGATCCTGAAACTGCCGAAGAGTGGTATTGTCAGGAACGGTTATGCTCCTCTTGGCCATTTTAACGAGTGCGTTTTCCAATGAGATGCCGTAATGATTGCAGATCGCGAGAGGCCCCCAAGAAAAAGCATTGCATAAATAGTAGTCAATACGGTCAGTCTGGCCCCGATCGACCAATTGGCCTATCCGTGCCAAATACTCCAGCATTTTACAATACAGCCCTTGAGCACTGTAATTGCGACGATTGACAGGACCAAAGATTGTCTCGTTCATCCCCTGGAAATACGGAACGAGAAGAGTGCTTGCAGGCATATGCGTTTCGGTTTTGGCCGTTTGTGTGTTCATGTTCGTGATCATAATTCTTTTAGAGTTTCAGGTTTCTGTTATGTTAAGGTTTCCAACAGCTTTCTAGCATCACAGTACTCCAATCATATACATTGGTCAATAAAAACCACGACGAGGTAAAAATTATCAGGATCAACAAAAACACTTTCGAAGTCCTCACTCTTAGCTTGGGACGGAAAAAGTGTTATTTTTGTTGATCCTGACGATAATTATTACTTCTTCAGTGCCTTCTTTCCTGGAAACACTGCCTTAGCGCCGAGCGACTCTTCGATTCGCAAGAGTTCATTGTACTTTGCGGTGCGCTCGCCTCGGCAAAGTGATCCTGTCTTAATCTGTCCCGTAGAAAGCCCTACCACCACATGAGAAATAGTAGTGTCTTCCGTCTCTCCAGAACGATGAGAGATTACGGAAGTAAAGCCAGCCTTGTTTGCCATTTGAATAGCTTCAATAGTTTCAGACACTGTTCCAATCTGATTGAGCTTGATCAAGATAGAATTTCCTGATTTTTCAGCAATACCTCTCTCCAATCGCTTGATGTTGGTAACAAAGAGATCATCTCCTACGATCTGCACTTTATTTCCAATCTTCTTTGTCATGAGCTGATATCCTTCCCAATCATCCTCTGAAAGTCCATCTTCAATAGATACAATAGGATATTTCTTCACCCAATCAACATAAAAATCCACCATTTCCGCACTTGAGAGAACTTTATTTTCGGTTGCCAAGTGGTACTTACCATCCTTGTAGATCTCACTTGCCGCCGCGTCGATGGCAATGAAAATATCCTTTCCCGGCTTATATCCCGCCTTTTGAATAGCTTCGAGAATAATGTCGATAGCCGCCGCGTTTGAAGGAAGTGATGGAGCGTACCCGCCCTCATCTCCCACTGAAGTGTTCAACCCCTTAGCAATAAGGATCTTCTTCAATGCATGAAAAATTTCTGCGCCCCAGCGAAGTCCCTCGCTAAAACTTGGTGCGCCGAGAGGCATGATCATGAACTCCTGAAGATCAGTAGACTGCAATGCATGCTTTCCACCATTAAGAATGTTCATCATTGGAACTGGCAAAGAGAGGGGCTCTTTTACCTTTGAAATGTTTTTGAAATATTTGTAGAGAGGAATACCTTCAGCCTTTGCCGCCGCGTGAGAGAAAGCCATGGAAACTCCCAAGAGCGCATTTGCTCCGAGTCTTCCCTTATTCTCAGTTCCATCGAGTGCGATCATTGCCTTATCAAGAGATGACTGATCCCAATCCTTTCGAACAAAAGCCTTTCGTAGCTCTCCATTTACGTTTCCAACCGCCTTAAGAACACCCTTGCCTCCATAGCGCTTATCCCCATCGCGCAACTCAACCGCTTCATGGCTGCCTGTTGATGCCCCAGACGGCACCGCCGCTCTTCCAACAACTACTCCTTTTGCAGACTTGAGCTGTACGTCTACCTCTACCGTAGGGTTTCCTCTAGAAACAAGGATCTCACGGCCGACAATAGCAGAAATGGTATGCTTCATAAATTACGTATATGATAAATTATTAATAAAAAATTGATAAACAATTAACGTACGAGTAACTCTATCATCTTTGCCCAGAGTGAAGCAATATTGACAGAGAATTTCTAATTATTTAGAAAAATGAAGCGAAAGGAATACAAGCTAGCTCAAAGACCTTTTGTAAAAAAGAGCGCTTTTCCCATTTCAGCGAAGAAACTTCTTCAGTATTTGCAAGATCCCTCATGAAGTGTTCCTTTACCTCGGACACAAACTTATTGTTGTGCGAGGTAACCAATATTTCATAATTAAAAAAAGAACTGAGGTTATCGATATTTGCGCTTCCTACCGAAGCCCAGTCACCATCTACCACAATAGTCTTCGCATGGATCATCGGAGTAATGTATTGAAATATTTTTCCCCCCACTTTCAAAAGCTTGGCAAAATAATAGTGCGAAGCGAAATCCACAAAAGGATGATCCGAATTCTTCGGTAATAAAATACGCACATCCACTCCACGTCGTGCGGCAAGCCTAAGCACTCGAAAAAATCGAGCGTCAGGAACAAAATACGGAGTAGTGATATATACAGAACGTTTTGCTTCACGAATAATATCGAGCAAAGTCCTATTAATAAAACGCTGACGAAAATGAGGGGCATTGGTCAAAACGGTAAAAGTATCGTCGAGCTGACGCGGCGCCTTGAAGCGCGTAAACTTTTCTCTTTTTCCCATCCACCACATATGATCGAATGCGGTCTGAAGTTCATAGACCACCGGACCGCTCAATTTCATATGAGTATCACGCCACAACTTGAAGCGTTCGGACATTCCGACCCCACCGACGAAAGCAGTCTCCCTATCAATGACCAACAACTTTCGGTGATCACGGGCAAACCATATGTTGAACTTTCCCAATTTCCACGGACTTATCTCATTAAAGAAAATCATTCCGACTCCATTCTGACGAAGCTTCTGTGCCAAAGAAGAATGATAGAAAAAATAGCTTCCGGCCGTATCACAAAGAAACCTCACCTTTACCCCCTCCGTCACTTTTTTAATAAATAAATCAGCAAAACGCTGGCCAACAGAATCATTTTGAAAAATGAACTGTTCAAAGTCGATAGAAGATTTTGCCGCATCACACGAGGCATACATTGCATCCCATGCATCTTGAGAATTGAGGTAAAACTGCCAAGGTAAATTAACCATTGCTCTATAGTAACAAAACAATGCCCCCGAACAAAGTCGGGGGGCATTGCAAAGTAGATTTTTCTTGAATTTCTTACTGAAACTCTTCAGTTACCGCAAAGTTATCTTAAGAACTTCGGCGGGTAAAAGTATAGATAAGAGCAACCAGTACCGCTAAACCGATGATGCCAATGATCAAACCACGAGTCACTCCGTTGGATGCAGTAGGACTTGTGTCGGCACCCTGCACGGCCGCCAGCTCAGGAGAAGTTGAAGATGTTGTTGCATTTTGCAACAAGTTCAAATTCTCATTTTGAGGAACTGACACTTCCGCACTTGGTGTCGCTTGTGGAGCTTTCTTCTTCGGCTTAACCGAAGCCGCTACCGTTGGAGTTGATTTATCAGCACTTGCACTTCCTTGAACGATAATCACCGTCGAAGAACCAAAACCGGACAATTGATTGCTACTGTTAGAATCATATGCGAGCGATTTTGGATCAACTGACAAAGTCGCTGTTCCATTAGCCTTTGCACTAAAGACGATCGTTCCAAAGACACCCGGAGAAGAACTTCCTCCTGGGATTCCTGCTGTCTTTGTCAGTACCCCATTTGTATTGTCAATTGAATCATATCCAGGCTGATTGACCTCAAGTAGGTTTGGACCGAAGGTAAACGAAGTTGCCTGAAGAAGATTCGCAGGATACTTAAGAACGAGTTCCGCGGTGTAATTTTTGATATTATTCGGATTGAGCGACACGTATGCCGTGAACGTCTGTCCTTTTTCAACAGTCGCCGTAGCAGGAGTGAGCAAAAAGTCCGATTCAGCCCGTACCTGACTTACTCCGAGAAGAAGCAGGATAAGGACCATGAATGTTGCGAAGATACCTTTTTTCATAGTTATTTCCAATTAGACATGAGAATGTTTAAGTCTTTCAAATCGACCGTACCATCACTGTTGAAGTCAGCGGAAGAATTTGATTTTCCCCATGCTGCCATTAGGAGATTGAGGTCAGCGAGATTTATCTTGCCATCGCCATTCAAGTCTCCCCTGCCTGCGTAAGGATAAATAATACCTCCTCCACCGCCACCTCCTCCCGAAGCAACTGCGCCTCCGCCACCACCGGCAACTGCAGCTACGGGAGTCTGAGTGTAAGTAATATATTCACTCATATGTTTTGTCCAAATAATAAGATCATTTCCAGAAGTCAGCTTACACGCAACAGAAGGCGAAAGAGCGTCCCCTGTCACCTGACTGTCATCAGTACAAATCGTAGTGATTGGCGTAAATACTCCTCCGGAAATAAAGCCAACGCTTTTTCCTCCTTGACCAGGAATAAAAATTCTCATTCCTTTTGAAGAAGTAAGATCATTGCCGATAGAACCAAGAACGATTCCTGCGGAAAACGCTGCATTTTGTCCACTATCTGGAACAATCGCCACCGTTGAACTTGCCTCAAGAGCAGGAAAGTTAAAAATACCGTTCCAATTAGCTGAACCAGAAATAACTGCGTTTGCAGGAATTGCTAAGGTAACCATTCCAAGAGTAGTTGAAGCTTGAATAAGCAACGGCGATGCCAGTGAAACTGGAGATGCAAATGTACTTGTGCTGTTACTGAAATTGATACTGCCATTTGTTCCGTTGGCAATAAGCGTAAGAGTGCTTGTACCTCCTCCAGAATAACCACTTGGAACAAATACTGATGTTCCATTGCCAGTTACGTTTACTACCGTACCATTCGAATCACTTGTTGCATTGAAGCCATCACCAGATTGTAGCCATGAAGCTTTGGTCGCTGCATTGAGAGAACGCCACACTCCCGTTGAATCCTTTCCAATGACTTCAATAGTATGAAATCCCGGATTTACTCCAGAGAGAGTTATGGGTGTGCTCGTCGATGTTTCTGCACCAAACGCTCCGCCGTCAATTCTATACTTGTAGGATGCTACATTGGTTCCCCCTACGGTAATAGTAATAGTCGAAGTCCCTGTAATCACTCCCGAGGGTGCTCCCGTAAGAACCGCCTGAGGACCGAGGATAGACACCGTGTCGACGGCAAATGATCCGGCACTTAAATTATCGCTCATTACATTGCCAGAAACATCCCTGGCACCAGTCACTGCAATAGTTCCAGTGGCCATTTCATTTTGATCCAAGAGGTTGAAAGATCCCATCCATGTAGTACTCGAATAACTTGTCTGATTGACCGTATAGGGCGAACCTGACAATCCATTGATTGTAACTACCGGGGATACGCTTGTATCCATTCCTGCACCTCCTTGATCATTGAAGGTAAGCGTTAGATCTACTTCTCCCAAATGAGCAGGATAAGAACCGATCACCGCATTTGATACAAAGGGCAATTGACCATTGCCAGTTCCACCGCTATTTACGGTAAAGAGCACTGTGCTTGTTGCAGTAGCATTTCCCGTGAGCGGAGAACAGGTAAGGGCCAATGTATGAGAGCCGGCAGTTAATCCAGACAAACTTCCGCTAAACGAAAGATTGTTTGAAGATGCTGCCAGTGAAACAGAAGTAGAAGTTGAATCAAGAATATAGCTACAGACACCTGTCTGATTAAGAGTAATGTTCACAGGAACCGTTGAAGAAGCAATTGAATTGTTCAGCGGTGATACCACAGTGATCACTGGAACAGTACTTGTAGCCGTCGTCGTGCCAGTGCCTCCAGTAACGATAAAACTGAGAGTTGAAGTGTTTCCCATTACCCCATCAGTATTTTGTGAGAATCCCTGTGCGGTATGGGTACCGTTTGCCAATACAGTAAACTGATGAGAATACTGATTTGCCCCGGCATTAAAAAGTGAAAGCACTTCACCTCCATCCAATGCCCTGCCAAAGATCATTACCTCGTCAAGTTTTCCTGTGTAATATCCAGCGTCTGCTCGTCCATCGGTGAAGTAACGACCGATAGTAGTAAGCGGAGATTGAATACTTCTATCAACGCCATCTCCGGCATCAATAAAATTTTGAGTACTGCGAAGTTGCCCATTTACGTAGATTTTCACCTGATTATTTCCACCGGTGACGACGACATGATTCCATGTACTAGGAGTAATCACGTTGTCTATTTCATAGCCATTTTCACCGTCGGAAAAACGCAAATTGGTATTGTTCGCTAATCGAACATCAGCATCTCCCAATCTCAGTATTGTTGCATTACCGTTAGCTGTTCCGTCCGGATTGATCCAGAAAGAATCGGTAAAAGCTGGCAAAGGTGCATATGACGCACCTACTGTCATATACTGCAGGCTGCTGCCAATAAAATTAGTTGATGATCCAAACACTCCCATATCCTGAGTTGGAGCATTCACGCTTGTTATCGTACTATTGCCAGCCAGATCAACCGGCATCGCGCCGCTCGCCGCAGACATGGGACTCCAAAACTTAAGATCGTGATCGAGGCTCACAAAAGCCTCATGATTTTCCTGATCTGTAGTGGTCAATCCTATAATAGTACTTGAAGCACTGATCGTACTACCATTTGCTGGACTCGACCCTGAAAACGCGATTGAAGGAGTAGTGGTACCTCCGCCGCCGTTATTTCCCGTCGTAGTACCTGTGCCAGTAATGAGCAAGTTATCGATATAACATCCATCGTAGATATTATCCTCGGCATTCGTCACCCATCGGAATCTCATTGTAAAATGAGAAGTCAGATCAGCGGCCGGAAGTGCCAGTCCAGTAAACTGATGCAATACAGGAAGAAATGCATTCTGATCGAAAGTGAATCTATTCCATCTCATAAATTCACTGAACGTCGACCCGTCGGGACTCAACTCAAGAGCCATATAATCTGATGAAGTTGCGGTCGGCAAAGTATATTCTGTTTCGCATCGCGTAATGAAACTCAGGTTCGCGCCACTTGTAGCGGCGGAGCTAAGATCAATAGCCGGTGTAATTGCTGTAGAATTTTTATTTGGCAAATAGGGAAAATCTAGGGAGTCTCCGTAAAGAACGTTGCCAATTGATGGGTCTCCAGTATCAAAGGTCCCCCATTGTTCAGTACCCACCCATCCGGCTGGCAAACCAGGTGCAGTTACCTCGTCAAAATTTTCACTATACAGTGTTGCCGCAGATGCAGTAAGCGGAACCAGTCCGCCAAAGGCACTAAAAACAAGAGCAATCGACACAAAAGACGCTGTGCATATTTTTTTTACCATACGTCTATTTATTAAACCAAACTGATAATTTCTTTTCTGAAAAGAACTTCTCTTGTGAGAACTCGACCGTTCTTTTTCCTATAGTTCAGCCAATGCTAAAGACGAGTTTTTATAAGCTCTCTTACATAATAGACAAAGAAAAAAACAGCAACTGAGTGCTGTTTTTTCTTTGTAAGAATAAATTGGAAAAGGAATCGATCTCTCTAAATCGCCGCCGAAGCAAGGCATGCATCTATTTTCTTAAAAAGCTCCACTTCGGTAGAATCATTTTGTACCAGACAATCCGCCATTCCAATCACTGCATCTACGTCAAACGTATTTGGATCACCTTTTCTCTCTGTATCCTCCTGTGACTTGAACATTTCAAAAGTAATATTGTCTCCAATTCTGTTTCGAGCCTTTGCCCGCTCATAGCGCACTTCTACCGGCGCTTCAACTGCAATAAGAAAAAAACTGTTGCCAAATTCCTGCTTTAATATTTTTATCTCCGCCGTATTTCGAAAACCGGAGATCACAGTATCGCCAGTAACCCTCTTGATGGATTCTTCAGCAAGATACCCTCCTCCGCGCTCCTTCCTTGCCTGAAGAACAAACTTCTGCCCGCTTGCGCGATCTATCGGCACGCCGTGCTTTTTCATTTCCTCGCGTAAAATGTCACCCATAGAGATGTGAGCATATGCTTTCTTTACCAAATATCCTGCGGCTGTGTCTTTGCCTGATGATGGATGACCAACGATGCCAATGATTTTTTTCATAATTTATTCGAACAGTATACCATATTTATTCCAACACAAAATCAGGAAGAGTTTTCATGATCGCTTCTATTGAAATATCGTTGATATCTTCCGGCGTCATCGGAGACAGCTTCATCTTTGCAAACAGTTGATGCTCGATATCTACCAGGCAATCAGTATACTTCTCAGCCGTCTTTTTGGACTCATCATTTGAATTGACCCATCGGGTACTTCTTCCAAGCAGATCGGTTATCCTGCCGCGAAGCGACAGCACGCCTCGAGGATTTACCCGCATGTCAGAATAGGCGCAGATCTTTTTTTCAAAATCAACACCATCAGCATTCTCGCACGCCTTACGAAAACCGACCGCATCAATCAAAGCCAGTGTTCCCTCACTAACGCCAATTTCTTGGGCGATCATGTAGGTGCCCTTATGTTCCTCCCCATATTTTTCTACAAAAGAATCCTGCACTTTTTTCCAATGAGCAACTCCAAGTGGTTCAAAGAATTCTGGAAACTGATCAAGCCGAAACTTGATGATATTTGCCATATCATGCAAAAGACACGCAGAAACGACCCGCCTCTTATTTACTTCAGGAAGATGGTCACAAATGAGCGAGGCAACGGAAGCCACTCGATACATATGTGACTGCAAGCTTGGCATGATCTGGTAATGCTCGTACCAGTCAGAAATCTTTTTCATGCCACGATTATAGCACGGCCACAAAATGACTTAAACTAGGCAACCTTCATGACACTTTCGTTGACCGAAGATTCTGCCACTTCCGCAAGTTTTTCTTCTGCCTCCTGCTCTTCTTCCAAGTTTGACTGAAGTAGATCTACTACGTCTTCCAAACCGAGAAGTTCTGCCCATTCAATAGCAGTCATGTATCCGGCCATTTCATAATATTCCACATGTCGCGCCGCTCCAATAATGGATGCATCCATAGCCTCTGACGACATATCCTGATCCATCAACCATTCAGCATCAGTAATAATTCCACGTATACCTTCCACCTTTGTCTTCTTTGGACTAACCTCCAAAATTTGAAAAATTTCTTCAAGGCGGCCTTTTTGTTCTTTTGTCTCTTCAAGATGATGGTCCAAAGCGGCTTTCAGATCCTTGTCGGTAGCATTTTTTATCATGGCCGGCAAAGCATCGATGATCTTGGACTCTATGTCGTAAATAGCCTCGATCTTCAACAACAGCAACGCGTTAAGACTTTCAAATTTCATAATAATGCATGATTATTGATAATACATGCTTATAGACGAGAATTGCCTGCAAAGCTTGCAATATATCCTTTTTCACCTAGTATGAATGAGTATCGGAGCTTTGCTCCTTGAAACTCAAAAAACGACCATAAACGAGTAACACTGTTTGGACCAATACTATGAAAGAATTACCAGCTCAACTAAACTGGAAGCCCTTGGACGGACTCAAACTTCTGGATCGCGGCAAAGTGCGCGAACGATATGAACTCCCAGATCATCCCGAACTTCTGTTCTTTGTCACTTCGGACCGCGTCAGCGCGCATGACATTATCTTACCTTTCACCGCACCCTTGAAGGGAACCGTTCTGAACTTTCTGGACTACTGGTGGCGAAACCAGCTTATGGACATACCCCATGACGTGGTGACAATCGGCCCAGCCATTGATAAATACCTTCCTTCTTCACTCAGGAACAATGGCGAACTCCATCGGCACGGACGGGTGGTTAAGAAAAAAACCATGGATCCAGTCGAATCGATCGTGCGTGGCAAATTGACGGGAACCGGTCTTTCGCAATACCGCCATGATCGCACAGTATGCGGACAAAGGCTACCCCCAGGCCTTGAGG
>JARIHA010000014.1 GCA_029288475.1 Candidatus Tayloriibacteriota bacterium
CTTAAATCATTTCTATGCTGAAATCAAAAAAAACATCTTTACCTGCAGTACACATGCATGAAGTAAAGAAACCGATTGACGCAAAGAAAAAAGAGCCTGTTTTCGAAAAAAGAACTGTTGATACTTTTAAAAGTAGCGAAAAATCAGCTTCCATCGCCCAATACTACGGCTTTACTCTTATTCCAAGACCTAAAATAGAGAAAGATGACTATCATCGAGCAAAAAATCTTCTAGAAATAGATTTCTCAAAACGGGACGGCGTTGATGAACATAGCCTTGCGATCAAGCCAGAAGAAAAAGTGGCAATTCTCAGAACGTATCTTGAAAAGCAGATGCACGTTTGGAGTCAGCCTGTCATGCTCTACTACGAGGGTAGTTTTCCTGAAACCTCTCCCAAAAAAGCCCCGAACGAAAGGACTTTTCACCTCGATATTCTGGGAACTACAAAAAGCATTGCCGAAGCTACTCTCATAAAGACGACTACTGAGATTCTCAAAGAAGAAGGCTTCAAGGAAATGATCATCCATATAAACAGCATTGGCGATCGAGAATCAATGGCCCGCTTCTGCCGCGAGCTTGCCAATTATTACCGAAAGAACATTGAAGCCCTTTCCCCGCACTGCAGACAGGCATTCAAAAAGGATCCTTACGACATACTCGAATGCAAGAATGAAAAATGTCAGAATCTCAAGGAAAACTGCCCGAGCCCGATCAGCTATCTTTCCGAATCAAGCAGACAGCATTTTCGAGAAGTACTCGAATATTTAGAAACACTCAACATCCCCTACAAGATAGACAACTCTCTCGTCTGCAGCAAGAAAATGTGGTCACAAACAGCATTTGAGATACGCGAAGCAGAATCAAATACTCTTTTGGCCGTGGGTATGCGCTACAATTCTATAACTAAGAAAATCGGCTTTAGAAAGGAACTCGGAGCTATCGGCACCACTGTTTCTTACAAACTCGCAAAGGATTCAAAGAAAGTCGTCACCAAGAGTATGAAAGAACCAAAGGTATATTTTATTCAACTTGGATTTGATGCTAAGCTTAAAAGCCTTCAAGTAATAGAGATGCTCCGACAGGCCAAGATCCCCCTTACCCAATCAATAGGAAAAGACAAGCTGGGCGGACAGATCCAATCAGCAGAAAACAGCCACATTCCTTATACGATAATAATGGGACAGAAAGAAGCTCGTGAAAACACCGTAATAGTAAGGGAAATGAGTACCAGATCCCAGGAAATAGTAAGCATTGCCAACCTGCCCGAGTATCTCCAAAAGATCAAATAAAACGCTTGCTAAAAACAGCACTTAGTGTTACCATGTCTCAACATATGATAAATATTCAGGTAGAGAAAAATAGCAACGAAAACAACCTAAGCCTTCTCCGAAGGTTTACTAAGCGAGTTCAGGGTTCAGGCATCCTCAACAGAGTAAGAGGCATTCGTTATTACGAACGAACAAAGTCTACTTACACTACCAAGAAAATCGCCCTCAAGAAACTCCGATCTCGAGAAGCAAACGACCTCGGCATTAAATTAGGAAAAATTAAACCAGTTGAGCGACCTACACGAAAATAATTTCAGTATCTCATATCAGGAGAAAAACAACCGATCATCAATGAAGATGCTCGGTTGTTTGCGTTTGGAAGAAATGAAGAACGAAGCTCTGGGAAAAGAATACAAGCTCAGCCTGGTAATCGCCGATGATAAGCTCATCCGTAAGCTCAACCGTGAATACCGAGAAAAAGATAAGACAACCGACATTCTCAGCTTCCCTCTCGAAAAGAACCAAGGAGAAATTTTTCTCAATCTCAAGAAATGCAAAATAAAAGCCAAGGAATTTGATCGAACTTTTGAAAATTATGTGGCCTTCGTATTTATCCACGGTCTTATCCATTTGAAAGGAATGTCACATGGTAGTAAAATGGAGAGTAAGGAAATAAAAATCCGAAAGAAGTTCGGAGTATAAACATTTCTCTCAACCCATTACATGGCACAAAACATCAGAGTAGGAATAGACATCGGTACCTATCAAGTGAAGGTTGCCGTTGCAGAAGCCTTGCCAGACAGGGACAAAAGTTCTCCGCGTATACTTGGAGTTGGTTTTGCGGAGTCAAAGGGAATGCGACACGGATACATCATTAATCCCGCAGACGTAGCAAGGAGCGTCAGAGCCGCGGTTGCCCAAGCGGAAAAATCATCAGGAATAAAAATCAAGAAAGCTTTCCTTTCGATTGGAGGTATCGGTCTTAGTGGATCGGTCACCAATGGTTCAGCCATCATCACTCGTGCAGATTCAGAGATAACCGAACTCGATATCATAAAGGCGGCACAAGTGAGCGAAAATGAGATCCCCAAGTCGATGATCGTCAATCGAAAGATCCTGCACACTATTCCTCTCGAATATAAAGTAGATGGAAAGACAGTACTTGGTCGACCTCAGGGAATGAAAGGCATGAAGCTCGAAGCAAAAACTCTTTTTATCACCTGCCTCGAACATCATATCAACGACGTCATTCAAGCAGTCGAAGAAGCTGGAGTGCAAGTAGAAGATGTATTTGCCGCTCCTCTCGCCGCAAGCCTGGTGACGCTCACCAAGCTTCAGAAGATGGCAGGATGCGTATTGGCAAACATTGGCGCCGAGACGGTATCAATCGTCGTCTTTGAAAACAACCTGCCTATTTCACTCGAAGTCTTCCCTATTGGTTCCACCGATATTACCAACGACATCGCCCTTGGACTCAAAGTGCCACTTGAAGAAGCTGAGGAGATAAAAATGGGAACTCCAAGAGATGCTTCTTATTCCAGAAAAAAGTTGGAAGAAATTATCGAGGCAAGACTTTCT
>JARIHA010000023.1 GCA_029288475.1 Candidatus Tayloriibacteriota bacterium
TTCTTTTTATTTCCCTACAATGCGGGCTCAGCTTCCTGCTGCACTCAATCCACTCAAAGCTGAAATATCTCCAGCTCTTTCACACACAGTAAGCATTACAGAAAACACGCTCAAATCGGATCCAGTATTTGGTGCAGGACCAAATCTTTTCCAAAAAGAATGGTTCCTCTTTAAGCCCGCAGAAGTCAATCAGAGCATTTTCTGGAATGTGGACTTTGCTTATGGAGTTGGTCTTATCCCTACGTACGCAGTGACTGGCGGATTGCTCGGCATCCTTGCGTGGATCGTCTTTCTTGCACTTTTTCTTTGGCTTGGATATAAGACATTACTTTCTTCTCCGCGAAACATTGCCGTGCGGTATCTTTCTGCTTCATCATTTTTTGCGGCACTTTACCTATGGGTCTTCAGTATCATCTATGTGCCAAGCGGCGTGATATTCTCTTTCGCTTTCATCTTTACTGGAGTATTTATTGCTTCTCTTTATGAGGAAGGCAAAATAGCTTCCACAAAAATCGTATACGTAAAGAGGCCAAAGATCGGTTTTATTGCCGTTCTTCTCTTGGTAATCTCAGGTGTGGCCGCACTAAGCTTACTCTTGACGGTAGGAGAAAAAACGATGGCGTTGGCGTATTACAATAATGCCTTGGTGGCAGTAAACGTAAAAGGTGATTTAGTGTCTGCTGAAGGCTTGATCAATAAAGCAGCGAGTCTTGATAAGCGTGATGAATACTACCGTACGTTGGTTCAACTTGATTTTGTGAAGATCAGCAATTTGATAAAACAGCAGAATATAAAGCCAGAAGACGCACAGGCTCAATTCCAGATCCTTTGGCCAGAATTGCTTAATAATCTTCAGAAGGCGATTTCTTTAGATAAAGGTGATTATCAGAACTATCTTTTGGCTGGTAGTGTGTATGAAGCAGTGATGCCGCTTGGGTATCCTGATGCGTATACTTCAGCTAAAAACTCTTATCAGGCTGCTTTGGCCATAAATCCTCATAACCCTCTCATTTATCTTTCCCTTGCTCGTTTGGAGACGGAGAATAAGAATGATGCAGGGGCCAAGGACGACATAGGTCTTGCGTTGAAGGAAAAGAACAATTATACCGATGCTATTTATCTTCTTTCTCAGATTCAGGTAAATGAAGGCGACTTGAATAATGCGATCAAGTCCGTAGCTGCTGTAGTGCAGATCAATCCTAGTGATCCAACAGCGTACTTCCAGCTTGGGTATCTTGAATATTCTACAAAAAACTACACTGTGGCGGTTCAGGCATTTGAACGAGCTATTCAGCTTGAAAGCCAGTACTCGAACGCTCGTTACTTCCTTGGATTAAGTTATTCAAAATTAGGAAGAAATACTGATGCTATTGCGCAGTTTGTTGAGATTCAAAAACTTAATCCTGACAATCAGGATGTGGCGACAATTCTTGCCAATCTTCGCGCAGGCAGGGCGCCAATCGCAAATGAGACGGCTGCAGTAGATCAAAAAGTTGCAAATCAGCCGTTGAAAGCTGTTCCAGAAGCAAAGCCTTCAACAACAAAGAAATAGGCAGCGTATTAGTCTATGGTCCAGAAAATCCTTCGATTCATTCACAAAGAGGTAAGCGGTCTCCATGAGGCTGCTTACCTTTTGGCATTCTTCGCTTTCCTTTCTCAGGTGCTTGCGCTGGTAAGAGATCGTCTCTTGGCGCATTTCTTGGGAGCAAGCCATATTTCTGATATTTACTATGCCGCTTTTCGAATCCCAGATTTTATTTTTGCCACAGTGGGTTCGATGGTATCTATTGCTGTCCTTGTTCCATTCTTTACGGAAAAAATGAAGGGCGATGATCCAGAAAATGCTCGCAGGTTTATAGATGATACGTTCTCTATCTTCCTCATGGCTATCGGAGTGGTTGCATTTCTTGCGTTTCTCATTGATCCTTGGCTGGTACCGAGAGTGCTTCCTGGGTTTGCTCATGATCCCATGTTGCCGCTGCTCATCATGGTCACTCGTATCATGCTTTTGTCTCCGATACTTCTTGGGCTTTCTAATTTTCTTTCAAGTATTACCCAGATCTACAACCGCTTCTTCATCTATGCTCTTTCGCCGCTCATGTATAACATCGGCATCATTTTTGGAACGGTGGTGTTATACCCGATGTTTGGGGTGATGGGTCTTGCGATCGGGGTTGCGATCGGTGCATTCTTCCATGTCTTTGTGCAGATCCCTTTTATTGTCTACAAAAAAATCTTTCCTCGTTTTAGTTGGAGGATTCATTGGGCATCAATTAAAAGGGTGGTATTGCTTTCATTTCCCCGAACGCTCACTATCTCTTCAAATCAGATTGCTACTTTCTTCCTTATTGCATTTGCGTCAGTCATTACTGCTGGATCAATTACCATCTTCAATTATTCGTTCAATCTTCAATCTGTGGTGGTGAGTATTGTTGGAGTAAGTTATTCTTCTGCCGCGTTTCCGATGCTTGCGCGACTCTTTGGAGAAGGGGAGCATAAGAAGTTTCTTCAGCAGATGATTACTACTTCGCAGCACATTGCTTTCTGGTCAACGCCCATCATGACACTTTTTATTGTTCTTCGTGCTCAGATCGTAAGGGTCATTTTGGGAAGTGGACATTTCGACTGGAACGATACGCGTCTTACCGCAGCTTGTCTTGCGGTCTTTGCCATTTCGCTTATCCCGCAAAGTCTCATTTTACTCTTTGTTCGTGCAATGTATGCAGAAGGCCAAACAAGAAAGCCGATGGTCATCAACCTTTTTTCTTCCACCCTCATTGTGGTTTTTGGATTCTTGTTTATGAAACTTTACCTGATCGTGCCATTTTTCCGCTATTTCATCGAATCCTTGTTTAAGGTTCAAGATGTGCCTGGGACGATTGTGCTCATGCTTCCTCTTGCGTATTCTGCAGGAGTATTTATCAATACCATTCTTCACTGGGTTGCCTTTCATCGGGAATATAATGAATACTCGCGTCCAGTCTTCACTACTTTTTTTCAAGTCACTGCTTCCGCTATTATCATGGGATATGTCACATATAAAATGCTGGGAGTATTCGCAATGCTATTTGATCTCAATACTGTACTCGGCATTTTCCTCCAAGGATTCCTGTCAGGAATCGTAGGAATCATTGTGTGCATTATTTTGCTCAAGTTGTTGAAGAGTAGAGAACTTGAACAGATCTGGAAAACCTTGCATTCAAAAATCTGGAAAGCGCAAGTTGTGGTAGAGGAGCAGTATAATTAAATACTGGCAGGAATATAAAAAGTCTCTTTACCGATCCCAAGCTAAGAGTGAGGATCAGTAAAGAGACTTTTTATATTCCTGCTACTTATATTGCTTTTTAACAATTGCGGAGTTTAAAATGAAAACAGGCGGGGACAAAATAGATCTTTTGATACCCTCACTCTTAGCTTGGGGTTGAGAAAGATCTATTTTGTCCCCGGCGGTTTTCATATCAAAACTCGCGATTTTGTGGATTTTTGATAGTATGGACACATGGATTTGAACCACATACGTAATTTCAGCATTATTGCCCATATTGACCATGGAAAATCAACGCTTGCGGATCGCATGCTTGAGATCACTAATACCGTGGAAAAGCGCAAAATGATGAACCAGGTGCTCGACAGTATGGAGCTTGAGCGCGAACGAGGCATTACTATTAAGATGCAGCCTGTTCGTATGGAGTATGCTCCACCGCTTCCGGCAGGAAATGGCGAAAAATACGTACTCAACCTTATCGACACTCCTGGGCATATTGATTTCTATTATGAAGTATCCCGAGCTCTTAAGGCGGTAGAGGGTTGTATTCTTCTTGTAGACGCAACGCAGGGCGTTCAGGCTCAGACCTTGAGCACTCTTGGTATGGCGCGTGAAACAGGTCTTACTATCATTCCTGTTGTAAGTAAGGTGGATTCTCCGCTTGCTCGTGTTGCAGAAGTAAAGAAGGAAGTAGCAAAACTTCTTGAATGCAGTGAAAATGACGTGCTTGAATGTTCTGGTAGAACAGGACAGGGAGT
>JARIHA010000045.1 GCA_029288475.1 Candidatus Tayloriibacteriota bacterium
AATCGACTACTAATTGAATTGTAAAGTTATTACTGAAAGTCGAAATTGATCGCTGTATCGTTTGGATTGTTGAGCTTATGAGCCTTGATAGCAGCATAGGCAATCGATACAGTACTGGCAGTCAGAACACCCAGGATTAGAATAGAAACATAAGGATTTACTCGTTTTGTTATATTCATCTCACTTTTTTATATCTACCCTCTAACGATCAGAGAAACCTCGAATAATGTTCTTTATCTTCTGGCCTCCTTTTCTAAATAGCGTGATCCTCTTCTTCTTTGCCGTAGTAAGCTCGCGCACAAGCTCGTCCCGCACCTTATCTATAGAAGCATAGAGATCTGCATCAAAGGCCTCTGCCCGAAGGTGAGTGGTTCCCGCATCAAGGTTTACTTCGGTAGAAAACACATTGTCTCCCGCATGGTGATGCTTGCTCGTCTTGCCGATCTGCACGTAGAGCGTGCTGTCTGCCTCATGCTCTCCAATAAACTTTCCGAGCGAACCCATCCTCTTGTCCACATAATCGCTAATAGCTGAAGTGACCGAAGTATTCTGCGCCTTGATGTTTATTTTCATGGGAGATATGTTTAGCTGTTAATAAAAACTCTTGGCACTATTATATCAAATCTCTTCGGCCTCGTCAGGTACGTCAACCGAAAGAATTTTTGACGGACTGTGGTGGCCGCTCACGATGCGTACTTTCTTCGCGGAGAGGGCAAACTGCAAAGCGACCAGCTCGACGATCCGCCGGTTGGCCATGTTCTGCTCAGGCTTTTGCCTGACCGAGATCTCAAAATGATCGCGCGAGACCGCGCTTATCAGCTCATTTTTTGCGCCCGTCTTCACCCTCACTTTTATATACATTCCCCTATCCTATCACGGCGTCTATCGTTCCATAATACCCGCCGTAACGCCCAAAGCACTCTGACAAAATTCTTCAAAGCGCCCCAAATAGCGCGAGCACTTCACTTTTCCAGATATTCTGATAAGATAATCGAGTGTTGAAGCTTGTACGGGTAAAAACCTGCAAGCGCAAGAAATTTCAGCACATTCTTTACCAAAAAGTAAAGATCATTCCGGGATAGCTCAGCGGTAGAGCAATCGCCTGTGAACAAGTTCCAGGATGTTATAATGTATAACATGTCTGACAAAAGAACTTATTCCGATCGTCGAGAAGCGCTTATCAAGGCAGTCGCCAAGAGAAGGCGTAAAGTCAAAACGATGGCCATAGAATATAAAGGCGGAAAATGCCAAATCTGTTCCTATAAAAAGTACCAAGGAGCGCTTGAACTTCATCATCTAAACAAAGCCGAAAAAAGCTTTGGTATCGGTGACAAGGGATATACAAGGTCTTGGGAAAAAGTAAGGGCAGAATTAGATAAGTGCATTTTACTTTGTGCAAATTGCCATCGAGAAGTCGGCGCAGGAATTACGCAGCTTCCCAGCGAAAGTTGGGTTGTAAAACGAGGTGAATTCGGGGAAACCCCAAAACTGGGGCAATCCCGAGCCGAGCCAACTATCATGTCAGATCTGATCGAGTTTTAATAAACCCTTTCAGTATGCATCATATGCGGAAGGTGTAGAGACTATCCTTTATGGAGTACTCTCTCTAATATCTTAGAGAGCGGAAGCGCCCAACCCCT
>JARIHA010000058.1 GCA_029288475.1 Candidatus Tayloriibacteriota bacterium
CTGCACCACATGGTGGAGGACAAGATACACATGCGTTCAATTGGTCCGTACTCTCTTATCACGCAGCAGCCTCTTGGAGGAAAAGCTCAGGGAGGAGGTCAGCGATTTGGAGAAATGGAAGTCTGGGCACTTCTTGGACACGGTGCGGCTCACACGCTTCGCGAGGTGCTTACGATCAAGTCAGACGACATCGTCGGACGTTCAGCGGCATTCGATTCTATCGTGAAGGGACAGAAGATCAGCCAGTCAAACATTCCAGCATCATTCAACGTATTGTTAAACAACTTGAGAGGCCTAGCGCTTGATGTCGAACTCAAGAAGAAAGATGATCAGGTAAATGAGAATTAATCATTAACCGACCATACTATCTAAAAATATATGAAAGACACTATGAACAATAAATCAAAAAACATCGGTCACAATGATTTCGATTCAATCAGCTTGAAGCTTGCTTCACCTGACAAGATAAAGGAGTGGTCATACGGAGAAGTTACCAAGCCTGAAACCATCAACTACCGAACTCAGCGATCTGAGAAGAGCGGTCTCTTTGATGAAAAGATCTTCGGACCGGACAAGGACTTCGAATGTTATTGTGGAAAGTACCGCGGCATTCGCTATAAAGGAATTGTCTGTGAGAAGTGTGGAGTCGAGATCACTCGATCCATTGTTCGACGAGAGCGAATGGGACACATCGAACTCGCATCGCCCGTATCACACATCTGGTTCCTCCGAAGCATGCCTTCACGAATCGGATTGGTGCTTGGTATGTCTACTTCAGATCTTGAAAAGGTTATCTATTTTGCCGGATACATCGTTACTCAGGTAAATGAGGAAGAGCGAGCAAGTCTTCTTAAGGATCTTGATTCAGAGTATCGTTCTAAGGTAAAGAATCTTCAGGATGACAAGTCAAAGGAAGCAATGAAAGAAATGCTTACGACTACGAAGCATGAGATTGAAGAAGTTCAGGAAGGACTCGTGCTTGATGAGGTTGGTTATCATAACTATTCAGTGAAGTACGGTACTCTTTTTGAAGCAAAGATCGGTGCTGAGGCGATTTATGAGATTTTGAAGAAGCTTGATCTCAATAAGCTTGCGGCTACTCTTGAGAAAGAACTCGAGACAGCCGGTTCTATTGAAAAAGAAAAGCTCAATAAGCGATTGAGCCTTATCCGATCAATGGTCATCTCTGGCATTCGACCAGAATGGATGTTCCTTACGGTCATCCCTGTCATGCCTCCCGCACTTCGACCGATGGTTCCATTAGACGGAGGACGATATGCAACATCAGACGTGAACGATCTGTATCGACGCGTCATCAACCGAAATAACCGACTTAAGAAGTTGAAGGAAATTCATGCTCCGGACGTTATCTTGCGAAACGAGAAGCGTATTCTTCAAGAAGCTGTCGACTCATTGATCGACAACTCTATTCGACATGGAAACGCATCAGGAGGCGCATTGAATCAGGCACAGCGACGACCGCTCAAGTCTATTTCAGACAACTTGAAGGGAAAGCGAGGATTGTTCCGAGCAAACCTTCTTGGAAAGCGTGTGGACTACTCAGGACGATCAGTGATCGTTGTTGGTCCAGACCTGAAGCTCAACCAGTGCGGACTTCCAAAGCACATGGCATTGGAACTCTTCCGACCATTCGTTATTTCAGAATTATTGCGAAAAGAACTTGCATACAACATTCGAGGAGCAGGCCGTTTGATCGACGAAGATATTCCAGAAGTATGGGCTATCCTCGAAGATGTGATCAAGGACAAATTCGTCCTTTTGAACCGAGCACCTACGCTTCACCGATTGGGTATACAGGCTTTCAAGCCGATCCTTATCGAAGGTAATGCAATTCAGATTCACCCTTTGGTTTGTACAGCTTTCAACGCAGACTTCGACGGAGACCAGATGGCAGTTCACGTGCCTCTTTCAGACGAGGCTCAAGGAGAAGCTCGAGAGATCATGGCATCAAACAAGAACATTCTGAAGCCAGGAAACGGAGAGCCAACTGTATCAGGAAAATTGCTCGATATTATTCTTGGTTGTTACTGGATGACAAAGGAGATCAATGGACAGCGTGGAGA
>JARIHA010000085.1 GCA_029288475.1 Candidatus Tayloriibacteriota bacterium
GTCCGCAAGCTCCACTTCGCGCATTGGTCTGTGAGGTAATTTATCGTCCATTTTATCGCTTCTATCACCTTCCATAGCCTCAATACACTCTGATATGATCAGAATTAGCTTATTAGAGAAGCTAAATGGATGTTCTTTATCGACGTTATCCCACCAGCCAGCCTCTTTAGCGGCCCCATGACACAAACCAACTAAATAATTCGCTGCGAATCGCGAGTCAAATTTAATAGTCATATCATCCCCAGTAGGCGTTCAACGAAAAGTTAAGAAAGTGCAAACTAATGGCATACGCTGGCTCTTCTGGGTTAGTGCCATCAAAAGATAAGAGCATCAGCGTTGGGATTAATGCAATCATTCCCCAATCACTTTGAGTGTCTATATACATATCAGGTTACTCCTTCTGTGGTGTTTGCAAAAACTATACTTCTGAGGATGCTTTTCCAGATGCCTCAGCAATTAATTGGGCCGCTGACTTGGTGGATTCCAATTGTTTCTTTTTGTCGTCTTTCTCTTGTGTAAATTTTAATATGTCGTCTTCAGTGGCCCCGTTAAATTTAACCGCTTTTGTAAAAGCGAATTTTAATTCTTCTAGTGTTGAGGATGATTTTATTGATTTTAAAAAATCCTCTATGGGATTAACCTCAATACCAGTTTCTAGCCATGCTAATAATGTCTTACCAGTTTCTTCACTGATTTTTTTAGGGTCCCCCGCAAAAAGCCCAGTCCTATCTTTGGATGCTGTTGCATAATTACCAGCATGGGTAATATCAAGCACTACGGTAAACTCGTATTCAAAGCCGTCTCTTTGTTCTGTCTTTACTCCCAACTTCACAACTGTTTTTTTCCCATTCACTTCCGATTGAGCCGTTTCTGTTTTACTTCTACCTGTGGCGATGATATGCATATTAGAATGCAGCATGGCATCAATAAAAGCTCTATGTCTAGGAGTAATTTCATTCCAGGCCGACCAAGTATTCCCACGATATTTTGCTTTTGCTAAATCTTCCAATAGCTCCAAACAACCGCCAGGTCCAGACCACTCGTGAGTTGTGCTATCGATAATCAAAATATCGTACCCAGCTTTTTCTGCTTCTTTGATGGCAGAAATGTACACTTCGGGTGTGAATGGCGCTGACAACTCCAAAACATCAAATGGCACTATATTTTCGTAAAGGGACGCAGATCCTTTTTCACTATCGATACATGCAATTTTCCCGCCTAATCCCTTAGCAATTTGTAATGCGCCGAATGTTTTTCCGCTCCCGGATGGTCCTGTTAGCGCCAAGCGAAGTTTTGCCTTTTTTCTGGTTGCCTTTACGAATGCCATTTTCTTCCCCTAGTTTAAATTTAGCCGATCCATCCGAGTATTCTGTGCATCCGTTCTTCTCCCATGCTTCAAAGTATTGTTGGTTCACCATTGGCCTTCTTTTCTGGATAAAATTTCAATAACTCATTAAAAGATTCTCTAGCTTTAAGAGATTCTATTTTTTCAATATTTCGTAGTTTTTCATTTAATATATTTCGGTAATGTCTCCAAGCGGATATTATCGCCTTCTTTTCATGCTCATTAAATAAATCACCATAAATTGACCATCCACAGCCTATCGTGTGATAAAAGTCTAAAGATAATCCGGTTTTCTTATGCTTCAACTTCAATCTATGGAATCCATGTCGAATCTCCCCGTAATCCCACTCTTCCCAGTCATCAACATGCTTCAGTGACTCTATAATCACCAATACGGGCTGTGTAAGAGGTTCTTCAGGAATAACTGGTTCTATTTCAATATCAGAAATATCTGACAGTCCAATAAATTTTTGAAATCGTGCATACATTTTCAT
>JARIHA010000120.1 GCA_029288475.1 Candidatus Tayloriibacteriota bacterium
TCTCAAGAGAGAGGTTTCTGGAAACATTAAGCGTTTGAAAGATATCAAGGCTTACCGCGGAGTGCGTCATATGCGCCGTTTGCCAGTAAGTGGACAGCGAACAAAGACGAATTCAAGAACTGTTCGAGGAAACACACGAAAGACCATGGGATCCGGAAGAAAGGCAGTAGATAAGAAATAATAATACCAATAGCTAATACCATTATGGGCAAAAAACGAATTGTAAAAAAAGAGGGTGAAGAAGGAGCAGAAAAGGCGGCTCCAGCCAAATCAGCAAAAATAAAGACTGATTCTGGTATTTTGTATGTTCAATCAACTTACAACAACACCAAACTTATCCTTACGGACAAGAAGGGCAATTCTCTTTGTTGGTCATCAAGCGGAGCTCTTGGTTTCAAAGGAGCAAAGAAAGGAACTCCTTTCGCAGCAGCTAAGGTAGGTGAGACACTTGCACTCAAGGCTCAACCTCTTGGAATGAAGGAAGTAGACGTTATTATCAAGGGAGTAGGCTCTGGCCGAGAGTCTTCAGTTCGAGGGTTCGTTTCAAAGGGAATCATCATTTCATCCATCAAGGATGTAACCCCGGTTCCTCACAACGGTCCTCGCCCTAAGAAGCCACGAAGAGTATAGTTTTGAGTAATAAATAATATTGTATATATGAAAATTGGTCCAAAATACAAAATAGCAAGAAGATTAGGAGCAGGAGTATTTGATAAAACATCGACTCCTAAGTTTGCCGCGTCTATGGCCAAAAGAGGCAAGAGCGCTAGCAAGCCAAAGCCAAAAAGCGATTACGGCATTCAAATGCTCGAAAAGCAGAAGGCTCGCTTTACCTATGGAATGACAGAAAGACAATTTTCTACTTACGTCAAAACAGCTCTTGCACAAAAAAATGCAAAGCCTGACGAAAGACTTTACGAAAAACTTGAGACTCGTCTCGACAACGTTATTTATCGACTTGGACTCGCAAACTCTCGACGTTTTGCCCGACAGCTCGTGTCTCACGGACATATTACGGTAAACGGAGTGAAAGTTACCATTCCTTCATACCACGTCAGCCTCAATGACAAGCTTGCTATCCGAACAGGAAGCCAAAACAAGAAAGTATTCGAAACTGCAGGCGACAAGCTGAAGCAGGCAACCATTCCAAACTGGCTCAAGGTAGATGTCGAAAAGAAGGAAGCCGGAGTGCAGGGAATGCCAAAGTATACGCCAGGGGAAACCATATTCGATATTTCCGCTATCCTTGAATTTTATAAGCGATAATTATTCGATAATTTATATAACACTATGTCTGAATATAGCGTTTTAGTGCCATCAAAGCCAAAAATTGTTAAGGAGGAAAATTTCTCAGGAATATATGAGATTGACGGTCTTTATCCTGGTTACGGACACACCCTTGGTAACTCTCTCCGAAGAATCATCCTTTCTTCATTGCCAGGTGCAGCTATCACTTCAGTAAAAATTGACGGTGTTAGTCATGAATTCTCTACTATTGAAGGAGTTAAGGAAGATGTTATTACTATCCTTCTCAATCTCAAGAGAATGCGAATTCAACTTATCACTGACGAGCCACAGATCTTAAACCTAAAAATAAAGGGTCCTGCAGACGTAACAGCTAAAGACATAAAGGCTCCTGGACAAGTAAACATCCTCAACCCTGAGCTAAAGATTGCTACAGTTACCGGAAAGAATACCGAACTCAACATTGAAATGACTGTTGAAAAAGGCCTTGGTTATGTTGCTAAGGAGGTTCTCCAAAAAGAACGAGTAGACATCGGGGCTATTGCTCTTGATGCTATTTTCACTCCTATCCGCCGAGTGAACTACGAGGTAGAAAACATGCGAGTAGGAAACCGAACTGATTTCAACCGACTAAAAATCTTTATTGAAACTGACGGAACTATTACTTCAAAGGAAGCTCTTGAGAAGTCTATCGAGATTATGATCAACCAGCTTAAGGCCATCATTGGCTTTAAGGAGGAAGAGCAGGTACCAATGGCAGAGGTTGCTGCGGCACCAGCTGATGACGAAGACAAATCTTCAAAGAAAGATGTTGATCCAGAATTCCTTAAGACAAGGATCGAATCACTCGGCCTTTCACAGCGAACTTTGAATGCCCTTACTAGCGCAAATATCCGTACTCTTGGTGGTCTTTCTCGAAAGAAGGAAGAAGATATCCTCGACATCGACGGCCTTGGAAACAAGGGTGTGCAGGAAATCAAGAAACTTCTTGCAACATATGGTATTATGCTCAAATAATTAGAATCCCATGAGACATCACAATTCTGTAAGAAAATTTGGACGAGAAACAGGACAGCGAAACGCGCTTATGCGTTCTCTCGCGCTTTCTTTGGTAGTACGAGGAAAAATCAAGACAACTGAGGCTAAAGCCAAGGAACTCCGCCCTTTCATAGAAAAATTGATTACTAAAGGTAAAAATGGTACGCTAGGAAGTCGCAGGATCATTATTTCTAGATTGAACTCTATTTCAGGCGCTAAGAAGATCGCTGAAGTAATCGCTCCTAAATACAAGGAACGAAACGGGGGATACACACGAATTATCAAGCTTCCTACTCGAATGAGCGACGGAGCAAAAATGGCTCAGATAGAATTTGTATAATATATTCAACATGAAGCATACTATTGACGCAAAAAATCAAAAGATCGGACGAGTGGCAAGCAAAGCCGCTACTCTTCTCATGGGAAAAAATGTAGCTACTTACCAGCGAAACACTGCTCCTAAGGATGTAGAAGTTGAGATCATCAACGCATCTAAGTGTTCAATCACTAAGCAAAAGACTCGAGATACCAAGTATTCTAAATACTCAGGTTATCCAGGAGGACTTCGATTCGAAACGGTAGAACAAGTTGCGCTAAAGAAGGGATACAGTGAGATTTTCAGACGAGCTATCAGAGGAATGCTTCCGAGCAACAAGCTCCGACCAGGAATGCTCAAGAATCTAACGATCTCCGAATAAGCACTAACATCAGCGAAAATTATGAATCCAGAAACAAAAACAACTAGATACATCCAAACAGTAGGCCGACGCAAGACAGCGATCGCGAGAGTTCGCATTACTCCAAGCGCAAAGACTACACTTGTGATCAATGAAAAAGACCTCAATACCTATTTCCCAACAAAGGAACTTCAGACTATTGCTATGGATTCTCTTACAAAAAGCAAGATTGCTGAAAAGTTTAAAATTACTGCTGTTATCTCAGGAGGAGGTATTCACTCACAAGCAATTGCACTTCGACACGGAATGGCACGAGCACTCATCGTACACGATTTGGAACTACGAAAACTTCTTAAGCCAGAAGGTTTCCTCAAGCGAGATCCTCGAGCTAAAGAACGAAGAAAGTTCGGTCTCAAAAAGGCGAGAAAGGCTCCACAGTGGTCTAAGCGATAGTAAGCGGTAACCACAGCATAAAAATACTTTATACTGAAGCTAACGAGGCACGACGGCGCCGAAGTTTAGGCAGAAAATTTAGCAAAATTTTTGCCGTGTCCAGTATAAAGTTATTTTTATAGCTGTATTTATTATTCCTTAGTTTTTATTTTATTCGCTTTCGTTTATAATTAGAGCTATGAATGATCAAGACGATGTAACTATTGAACCTGAATCTGATAAGGATTCTCACAAAAAGGAAGAGAAATCAACAGAAGATGTTGAGGATGTGGTCATGGAAGATGATTCAGAGCCGCAGGATCAGGTTAAAAAGCTTCGTGAAAAGCTCAAGAAGTGCGTTGAGGAAAAACAAGAATATCTTACCGGTTGGCAAAAAGAGCGAGCTGATTTTTTGAATGCCCGCAAGCGAGATGAAGAATCAAACAAGCAGTTTGTAAAATTTGCAAATGAAAACCTCATCTCCGAGATTATACCAGTGCTCGATAGCTTTACTATGGCCTTCGGAAACAAGGAGGCATGGGAAAAAGTAGACAAAAACTGGAGAATTGGAGTCGAGTATATTGCCAATCAACTCAAGAAAGTACTCGAGGATAACGGTATGAAAGAGATCGACCCATCTAATCAAAAATTTGACCCGATGAGAGACGAGGCTATTGAATTTGAACCAGTTACTGACGAATCAAAAGATAACATGATCACTACCGTCATACAGAAGGGATATTCTTACCACGGAAAAATGCTCAAGGCACCAAAAGTGAAAGTAGGGGAATTCAAGAAATAAAATAATCTTAAGCCGCGATTTTCAATACATACTTTTTTGTTATAATAAGCTTGTAATGATGCTAACTCCCTATTCAAAATCAAAATTTGTAGAGAAAGTATACACCACTCCGACCGGTGAAAAGTTCAGAGTGCTATTTCTTGTTGCTCTGGTAGATGGAAAAATAAAAATCAGCCCAGTCTCCGCGCAGCCGATTCAAAGTTCAGGCAAAAAAAATAACGCAACATATCTCCCACCTAAAAAAGCAAAAACTCCAAAAACTTTTAGTTACAGGCCATCTTTTACTTACACAGCCTCTCCTTATAACTTGCTGACTTTTTTTACGAGCCAACCGACGCGCGCACCAAGCAATTAAGATCAGTTTTTATTAACTAATCTTAATTACTTATGTCAAAAATTATTGGAATAGATCTAGGAACAACAAACTCAGCGGTAGCGATTATGGAAGGAGGAGAGCCTAAGATACTTGAGAATGCCGAAGGCGGACGTACTACTCCATCTATTGTTGCAGAATCCAAGACTGGAGAACGTCTTGTAGGGCTCTTGGCAAAACGCCAGGCTGTCACCAATCCAAAGAATACGATCTTTCAGATCAAGCGTTTTATTGGTCATGCTTACGATGAAGAAGCAGTCCAGAAGGACAAAGCATCCGTACCATTCGAAATCAGAAAGGGAGAAAACGGTGGTATTGAGGTAAAAATGGGAGATAAATGGTATCGACCAGAAGAAATTTCAGCAATGATCTTGCAAAAGCTCAAGGCTGATGCAGAAGCAAGACTCGGCCAAAAAATCACTGAAGCGGTCATTACGGTTCCTGCTTACTTTAACGACTCTCAACGACAAGCCACCAAAGATGCCGGAAAAATTGCAGGACTCGATGTAAAACGAATTATCAACGAGCCTACAGCAGCAGCTCTTGCATACGGATTCAACAAGAAGAAGGATGAAAAGATCGTAGTGTTCGACTTCGGAGGAGGAACATTCGATATTTCTGTTCTTGAAGTTGGTGACGATGTTGTTGAAGTGAAGTCTACTGATGGCGACGCTCACTTGGGTGGAAAAGATATTGACCAAAAGATCATGAACTGGCTAGCAGAAGAGTTTCGAAAGGATTCAGGAATAGATGTACGAAAAGACACATTGGCTCTCCAGAGACTTGACGAAGCAGCAGAAAAGGCAAAAATCGAGCTCTCTACCGCCGTACAAAGCGAAATAAACATCCCTTTCATTACCTCTGACGCAAGTGGCCCAAAACACCTTGTCATTACCCTTACCCGTGCAAAGCTTGAAGAGCTTACGCAAGAGTTTATCGATCGAGCAATGACAATCACCAAGCGAGCAATGGAAGCATCTCCTTTCAAAAAAGAGGAAATCAATGAAATCGTACTCGTGGGAGGACAGACAAGAATGCCTGCAATGCAGAAAGCAGTAAAGGAATTCTTCGGAAAAGAGCTCCACATGGGAGTAAACCCTGACGAAGTAGTGGCAATCGGTGCCGCCCTTCAGGGAGGAATCATCGGAGGAGACGTCAAAGATATTCTTCTTCTTGATGTTATTCCACTTGCACTCGGAATTGAAACAATGGGAGGTGTAGCAACTAAACTTATTGAAAAGAATACGACCATTCCAGCTTCAAAGTCACAAGTATTCTCAACTGCTTCTGACAATCAGACTTCAGTGCAGATCCATGTAGTGCAAGGTGAACGAGCAATGGCAAGAGACAATAAAAGTCTCGGTCAATTCAATCTTGACGGTATTCCACCAGCACCACGAGGAGTTCCACAGGTGGAAGTAACTTTCGATGTTGATGCAAACGGAATCCTAAACGTAAAGGCAAAGGATAAGACCTCAGGCAAAGAGCAGTCAATTAGAATTGAAGCTCGATCAAGCCTTACTAAAGAAGAGATCGATCGAATGGCAAAGGATGCCGAGGCTCACAGTGCAGAAGATGCAAAAAACAAGGAGGAAGTTGAGATGCGAAATAATGCAGACCAGCTTATCTACACCGCTGAAAAGGCTCTAAAGGATAATAAGGACAAAGTGCCAGCTGATATCGTTAAATCAGTTGAAGACAAGATTTCAGCGCTTAAAACAGCAAAGAATGGTACTGACACCGCTGCAATCAAAAAGGCAGTAGACGAGCTTGGTACTGAACTTTCAAAAATAGGTGAAGCCATGAGCAAAGCAGGACCGCAGAGTGCACCAAATGCCGGACAACAAGCCCCAAACTCTGGACAGCCAGGAACCGGTGAAGCAAAAGAGGGAGACAAAAATGATGGAAATGTACGCGACGCGGACTTCAAAGAAGGCGACCAAAATAAATAATTGATAAAGTAGCTCATAAGAGTATAATAGTGTCTTCAACCTATGAAAAATTATTACGAAATCCTCGGGATTCCAAAATCCGCCTCAAAAGACGAAATTAAAAAAGCGTTTAGAAAGCTTGCGCACAAGTATCATCCTGACAAAAAAGACGGAAATGAAGAGAAGTTCAAGGAAGTGAACGAAGCATACGGTGTTCTTTCTGACGATAAAAAAAGAGCTGAGTTCGATACCTACGGACGCGTGTTCAGCGAGGGCGGAGGCAACGGAGCAAGCGGCTTCAACGCTCAGGATTTTGGTGGTTTTGATTTCTCAAACTTCAATGGCGGAAATGCGCAAGGATTTGAGGGTTTCCAAGATTTTGACTTAGGAGACATCTTTGGTGAATTTTTTGGAGGAGGGGGACGAAGAGAGCAAACTCCACGAGGAAGAGATATATCAATCGATCTTGAGCTTTCTTTTGAAGAATCTGTCTTCGGCGTAGAACGTAAAGTTCTTCTTACCAAGACCAGTATTTGCGACCATTGTAAGGGAAGCGGAGGAGAGCCCGGTACCGAAATGAAAACCTGTCCTACCTGTAATGGAAAAGGGAAAATACACGAGACTCGCCGATCGCTTCTTGGCAACTTCAGTACAGTGACCACCTGTCCTACTTGTCACGGTAAAGGCAAAGTACCTAAAGAACAGTGTCGCGTATGTCGTGGAGCCGGTGTGACCAGCAAGCAAGAAGAAATCACTATCAAAGTGCCCCCAGCAATCAATGATGGCGAAATGATCCGAATGACAGGACAAGGCGAAGCGGTAGCAGATGGAATAACTGGCGATCTTTACGTGAAAATTCATGTAAAAAAGCATCCACTTTATTCTAAGGATGGTCCAAACCTTATCACTGACCTCAATATTAAGCTCACCACAGCTCTTCTAGGAGGAGAATACGTGCTCAGCACGCTTGATGGAAACATTACTGTAAAAATCCCTGAAGGAGTCACACATGGTGAAGTTCTAAGAATAAAGGGTAAAGGAGTGCCTATCGACAAGAGCAAGCGCGGAGACATACTCATCCGTCTCCATGTGCAGATTCCAAAACGACTGTCACGTGAAGAAAAAAAACTAGTAGAAGAATTAAAGAAAGAAGGCCTATAGGGCCTTTTTTCGCGCCTACCACAAGACAAAACCTTCATTTTTTAGTATAGTTGTGCTGATGAAAAGAATCTACTACGTAACTCCGCTTATTCTGCAATCACTCATTTGGATTCCGATCCGCTTTCTTTTTTGGTTATTTATTCGATTTGAAGTCAGAGGACTCGAACATCTTGAGAAAATTAGCGAAAAGAAAGGAATTATTTTTGCCTCAAACCACACCAGCGAACTAGATCCGATCATACTTCCCGCAGGTCTTCCTTTTCTTTCGCGATTTATGCCAATATTCTATACTTCACGAGAAAAGAGTTTCTATATTAAAAGCGGCTACCGTCAAAACATCTATGGTGGAGTGATTTTCAAACTCTGGGGAGCACATGCTGTTTATAGCGGCCTTAAAGATTACGAGAAATCTCTCGTAAATCACATCAAACTTCTCAATGCTGGCAAAAGTCTCATGATCTTTCCTGAAGGACGAATAAGCAAAGATGGCCAGATCGGGGAGGCGAGAGGAGGCGTTGCCTTTCTTTCTGAAATAACCAATTGTCCGATTGTCCCAATACACATAACAGGCGCTTACCAGATAACACTAAAAGAAATTCTTACGAGAAAGCGCAAAGTCACTCTTACTTTTGGAGAATCAATCACTATTAAGAAAAAAGAAAAGGCGATCGAGACTTATAAAGAAATTGCAGAAATGATCATGAGGAAGGTTGAAGTGTTAAAGTAGCACTAACTAAGATATTCCTTTAAAAAAAGCCTTTTTTCAGGTAAAATGACTTTGCTATGCAATCTAAAGAACTGCGATCAATACTTGATTTCATTGATGAAAAGATCACCTATCCGGATATTTTTTCAATAGAAGGTGCGTCTACCAATCCCGAAGTAACAGTAGGAGGGAAAAAGGTTCTCATTTTTTGTTCAAATAACTACTTAAGCACTGCTGCTGATAAAAGAATAAAAGAGGAAATGATCAAGGCGGTGAACATATACGGCATGGGGTCTGGAGGTTCTCGTCTAATTTCAGGAAATATATCGATTCAGGAACAACTAGAAAAGAAAATTGCAAAATTCAAAGGAACAGAAGATGCAATCACTTTTTCAACTGGATACATGGCAAATACCGGAGTTATCCCGGCACTTTTGACACCTCCAGTTACTTCGGCCCTTTCATATTTAAAAAACAAAACCTTTCTTAGAGACAAATCAATTGTTTTTAGTGATGAATTAAATCACGCAAGTATTGTAGACGGAATACGCCTTTCTAAAGCCGAAAAATATATCTATCAACACAAGGATATGGCTGATCTCGAAAAAGGCCTGAAATCGTCTAAAAAATACAAAACAAGACTTATTATTACTGATGGAGTATTCAGTATGGATGGAGATATTGCTCCTCTTGATGAAATAATGGCATTGGCAAAGAAATATAATGCTTCAGTAATGGTTGACGATGCACATTCAACCGGGATTCTGGGTGAAAAAGGACAAGGAACAGCTGAACATTTTAAAATACCTCATCACCCTGAAATTACCATGGGTACTTTTACCAAGGTATTTGGCGGAGTAGGAGGCTTCGTGGCAGGATCAAAAGAATTGATCAAGTACTTAAGAGTTACAGCAAGAACCTATATATTTTCGGCTCCGATTCCTCCAGCAATTGCTGCCGGTATAATTGAGGCAATAGAAATTGTAGCAACAGAACCACAAAGAAGAGAGAAACTCTGGAAAAACGTGCACTATTTCAAAGAGCATTTACATCAAAACGGCTTTAATACCCTTGGAAGCGAAACACAGATCATTCCCATATTCATTGGCGACGAAAAAAAGGCAGTTAAGGTAGCCAGAAGACTCTTGGAACTAGGTTTTTTTACTCCATGCGTGCGCTGGCCCGCAGTGTCACACGGCCAAAGCAGATTAAGACTGACTCTCATGTCTGAACATACAAAAGAGCAAATTGATTCTCTCGTAAAAGCTCTCATTCAGGTTAGAACAGAAATCCATTTTTAAAATGAAGGAAGAAGAAAATCATCCACATCTCTTTAACCATTTTCTCGAGATTAAAAAAAAGTCGGGATCAGTTTTTTATGATACCCATACCCATCCAAGAGATGTTCTTGGGGTAGTAGGGAAGAATCCATCGTGTTGTGAACAGCATTCTTCACCAAGCTTGCTGGAGAGGTTAAAGTACGGCAACTTTTCTCTTGCCATTCTTAGGCAACTTTTTTTTCATGCACCTGGATATATAAAAAAAGAGATCATAAAGAAATATAAAGGACTAACAGAAGCCACCTTTCTAAAAAAAATGGACGAAGCGGGTATAGACCAATCCTGTATTGTACCTCTGTATCCGAGCTCTCTTCCCAATGAAGTGTTTGCTGAATTTACTTCAAAGCGATTTTTGAAACTTGGCTCTGTCAACTTCAGCCTAAACGTTACAGAAATCAAAAAGGATCTCATTAATCAAATAACTCAGTATTCAATTTTAGGAATCAAACTTCATCCCAATATACAAGGATTTTATCCTAACCCAGAGGAAAATACAGAAGAAATTCGGGAAAAACTTAAGCTTGTGTATGATCTAGCAAAAGAACACGGCCTGTATCTTCTTTTCCATGGAGGAGGATCATATATACCTTCTGAGCAAGGGTTTAATTATAAGAACTACGCTGATTTAACAAACTTTACTAAAATCCTGAACGAACTCTCATCCTCAAAGATATTCGTTGTTATTGCACACTTAGGGATTTATAATATAACTAATCCCGATCTGGCCTCGGTCTCCGAATTGTCACGTATTAAAAATATATATTTTGATACCGCAGGAGTTAGTCCTGCACACATAGAAAGGTTTTTGGAGTTATCAGGACCAGAGAAGCTTATTTTTGGCTCAGATATGCCGTATTTTAATTTAAAATACAACATCACTTTGCTTCTTCAGGCCCTCCACCACTATAAAAAAGAGAAGTTTGATGAAAATGTACTGAAAGTTTTTAGTAAAAATTTTGAAGCGTTGATTTCAAGAAGATAATGCAATATTTAATTCTCTTTCTCAGTATCATAAATCTCTTGCTCGGACTGATCATCCTAATCCATAGCAAGCACGAAAAGGAAAATGTCACCTTTCTTGGTTTTGCATTTTTTTCAAGCCTCTGGACGTTTAATAACTTCTACCTACGCTTGTATCCCAGCATCGTCACGATTCGAGCTTCCTATGGCTTAGGTATAATCGTAGCCACGTTTGGACTAGTCTGGGGCTACATTTTTCTTAGGAAAAGTCTGCCCTTATTTATAAAAGCAGTTATTATTCCTCTTTCAGTTATTTTCTTTATTATTACTCTTTTCAGCAGCTCCATAATTCATGAGCTGTATTCGGTACAGATATTCGGATACTCAGGCCAAGTCGGCAATCTTTTTTATTTGTATTCTCTCTATTTTGCTTTTATTGTGCTT
>JARIHA010000125.1 GCA_029288475.1 Candidatus Tayloriibacteriota bacterium
CTCAATTAGCTAATGGAACACCAAAATTGTCCCCTGTTTTCAAGCTATCTGAAGATTTTAAGGTTAATAAATCCGTGTTTGTGACCCTACGGGGAGTCGAACCCCGATTCCAGCCTTGAGAAGGCCGTGTCCTAACCATTAGACGATAGGGCCGTAGAAAGAAATATAGCAGATTTTACGACTAACTTGCAACTACACAGGCGGTTAAGCCTTTAATAATTTTATGCGTCGAGCGTAAGGTCCAGCCACAGAGTGAATGAGCGTACATAAAGAAACACTTTCTTGACCCTCACTCTTAGCTTGGGGTCTGGAAAGTGTTTCTTTATGTACGTTTCTTCCACTCAGCATCCTGCCTCACCAGCACCAACTCCTTCTTCTGCCCTTCCCCGAGCACGAGCTCCGCTACCCGCTCCATGCGCATTGATTGAGAACCTTTGATCAAGAGGAGGTCTCCTTCACCAAGAATAGAGTCCACGTAGGCGCCGGCTTCTTGGGCATAATCAAACTGCTGAATCTTGCTATCGTCCATTTCCCCATCAAGCGCCCCTTCGGCGATATAGCGAGAACGAAAACCAACCGTCACGAGAATATCGGCGACTTTCGCCACAGCCAATCCCGCCTTCTCATGTTCCTCGGTAGAATGTTTGCCGAGCTCAAGCATATCGCCAAGTACGGCAATCTTTTTTCCCTTTACCTTAATCTGTCCAAGAGTCTTGATCGCCTCATGAAGAGCGATCGGCGAAGAATTATAAGTATCATCAATAATCATTGAACCATTTTTTCCTTTCAGCAAACGCATTCGCCCTGGAGTAAGTACTTCATTTGAAAGTGCTTCTGAAATAGGAATAATGTTCATGCTTTGAGAAATACCAACTGCAAGCGCATAGAGCGTAGGAAAGATATGCTGGAGACCAAGCGCACCCTTGCGAATGACCGGCACGCTATTGCCTTGAAAATTTACCTTGAAGGTAATCCCGGCCGGCATTTCTTCACCCTTCTCATTCTTTTCATAATAAATAGCATCGTTTGATGCAACCATATCGCCCTGGCCGTTGAGACTGACCACCATGACTGGACCCTTGGCGTATTGCTTAAACTTGATAACATCCTGATCATCACCATTCAAGATCAAGACGCCTCCCTGCTTCAGAGCGCGGGCAAGATAACTCTTTTCTTCGACGAGCTCTGCCTGCGATTTGAAAAACTCAACATGCACGGGCATTTCCCCAATGCGAGTGATCACTGAAATGTCTGGCTTCAGCCATTTTGTGATTCGCTGAATGTCTCCGGGCCTATCAGCACCTACTTCAAGCACCAGCCATTCTGGATAGGAATGCTTGGCAATAATAAGCCAGAAACCTTTAACAATGTTTTCAAGCCAGATAATAATATTGTTCCAGCCATTTTGACAGCCGAGTATGGTGAGCGGAACGCCGATTTCGCTGTTGAAACTTTTTTCACTTTTACGTACAAAGTAGGACGTAGAAAGAACAGTGTAGATGGCATCTTTAGTAGAAGTTTTACCGACACTGCCGGTAACAGCCACGATCTTAGGCTTGTATTTTCGTATCACCAACTTTGCCTGATATTCAAGGATAAGGACTATAATGTTTTTTAAGGTTTTTTTCATGGGTGGTTTGTTACTATCGATCAGGTGGTATTTGATAATAGTTTATCAAATATTTGGTAATATCAAAAAATGGCTGAGTGAGAGTTGCGGAAGCGTATTGAGCCCCCTTCGGATATACCGTGTATAAAAACACCAGAAAGCGCGGCTTGTATGCTGGGAAATATCCAAAAAACGAGTGAAGATAGCGGTCGTCATAGTAGCCTCCTCCATGACCCTTTGAAATCTGTGCTGTACCTGTCTTAGCGGCCACACTATAGTGCTGAAGCTTTGCTGATCCGTTGAGAAG
>JARIHA010000133.1 GCA_029288475.1 Candidatus Tayloriibacteriota bacterium
CGGCTTCCTTCTGGGAAATTTGGCCGACAAGTTCAACAAGCGCACCTTGGTATTTTTTGGACTATTGATCTTTTCCCTTTCAGGAATGATCATCGGTTTCAATTTTAGCTGGCTCTTCCTTCTTTTTGGCTTTCTTGCAACGACCGGCGATGAGATGGCGAGCATTTCTCTTTGGTCGTGGCTTCATGCCCTCGACAAAGATCACGAACATGACGGCACTATTTCCGGAGTGATAAACTTGTTTCAAGATCTAGGATGGGCAATCGGACCCATAGCGGCCGGCTTCATCTATCCGCACATTGGAGCATCCCTTACCATTCTTCTTGCCGCTATTCCTATCTTCATTACATGGATCGTATACCAACTGGTTATCCCGGGCCGCTTAATGCGAATGATCCCCCACATCATGGCCCCAGCCAAACCTCACCGAGCAAGACATAGGACGTAAAATACTTTTTTTGTAATAAAAAAACTCCGAGCCGAAGCGCGGAGGGTGAATGTGAACATTGTCTATCAGTAGGAACGTGTGTTTGAAAGGTTACTCGGCAATGAATGCCCGTTTGCCCAAAACGGATCGGCTGGCGCGGCATTCGTGCTTGGCGACCACACTATCATACCGTGCACTTGTGACTGCGGAACAAGTGGCTGTATTTCAATATCCGGAAGGATGGTAATCGTATAACTTCCGGAACTCCAATTGGATAAACCGAAAAATTCAATGTATCCACTTTGTCCTTTTTTGATGACCAAAGGAGTCGGAATGCCCTTGACCGAGAATGGAAAGCTTCTAACTTGTCCGTCCGCGATGTTCTTCTGAACATCTGAAATTTGACGGCTTCCACTTGCCACAAAATCATCACTAGTGAAGCAGTACACACCAAGCAGAGAGAGCAAGGTGTTGGCGTTATTGGTATTAGTAATCCCGACCTTAATCCCGAGCCCTGATAAAGTAACATCCGCGTAAGGAGAAGTTGTTACCTTCAGTCTCAGAATTCCCTGATCAGAATCACGAAAGCCTGTGGGAGGCAAAGGAAGGATTTCGAATTGTGGATCAACCAGCACCAGTGCATAAAAGCGATTTTCACGGCTCTTTTTACTTACTGGAAAGACGTAATTCGTCCAATTATTGACAAGTGTGAATGCTGTATTAACCGGTGCAAAAGGACCACCTGTATTTGTCGCACTTACAACAACATAATGATTACCCTTTGTTCCGGGAAAATCGACATTCATCCACTCACTACTTTCGGTCTGCAGTCGCGAAACAATTGGAGTCTGAGCTTGCGCCGGAAGCCCGAAAAAGACCAAGAGTAAAATTCTAAAAAGTTTCATTTTTTCCTTTGGTTGGAAAGTTCCTGATTTGTTTTCAAATGACTATTCTTACTTCTACGACTAACTTAGATATATCACATTATTGGGTAATTCAGCAAGAAAAATAGATATAAAAAGTTCTAAAATAAATTATGAAAATAAAAAAACCTCCGAGCTGAAGCCGAGAGGGTGTGAAATTATAATTGAAACTAGGATTTAATACGATCTAACATTAATGAGATTAGTATTAATCCCATAACCATTTGCCCACACTGGGTCTGTGATTACGGCATTTGTACTTGGCGACCACACTATCATACCGTGCACTTGTGACTGCGGAACGAGGGGTTGTATCTCCATATCTGGGAGAATAGTAATGGTGTAAGTGCCAGAACTCCAATTTGCAGTTCCTAGCAGCTGAATATATCTCGATTGCCCTGCAGGTATTAATAAAGGAGTGGCCATACCCTTAGAGGAAACAAACAGGATACTTCTTAACCCACCATTTGTAATATCATATTGATAAGCAGAAATTTGATAAGGCAGCGTACCAATTTTACAAGCCTCATCAATATAACCAAACGCTGCTATCACCGCAATCATCGCATCAGCATGAGATGGGTTTACCACCCCAACCTTAATACCAATGCCAGCAAGAGTAACTCCGCTACAAGACGAAGCGGTAACTTTTAATTTGAAAAAACGTCCATCACTACTTCTCAAACCACCAACTGGGAGAGAGATTTTTTCCAACAATGGTTCTACCGACGCCGCCGCATAAAAATGACTTGGGTCACGAACTGGAATCTGCAAATTTGTGACACCAGAAAGAAGAGTGAACGGCTCCCCCATTTTCACAAAAAGCTCAGGTAATTCGACTGAGTCAAATAACATATATCGCTTTCCCGGTTCGCCACTGAATTGCAGTGTCGCTAGTGAAGGGTCGTTTGTTGCACTGATAGTTAACATCTGCCCGTGCGCAATAAAGTTTGCAAAAAGAACAACCGTAAAAAACTGCCACTTTAAGGTACTCATAATTTGTTCAGAGTTCGGTTTCAATATTTAAAGACCAATTTGTTTAACAGCTTACTATGGTATATCACAGCGTGAATGAAAACGAAAAGAATTTAGTATAAAAATAAAATGAATTTAGAAATAAAAAAACCTCCGAGCCGAAGCGCGGAGGGTGAATTGTGTTGCCGAAGCAACGATTAAGGCCCGTAAGACCTTGTAGTACTCAGATTATTCCCAATGCCGCAACCATTTCCCCAAACATAAGCCGTAGTTGCCGGCGTAGTCATCGGTGCCCACACAACTCTTCCGGGAACCTGAGACCTCGGAACGAGAGGAGAGACTGCAGTATCTGGCACCATCGTAAGGGTGTAGGTGCCAGAACTCCAATTAGGTGCCCCAAACAATTGAATATACCGAGACTGCCCTGGGGGGATAACCAAAGATGTCGATACACCTTTAGAAACAAACGGCATACTTCTTACCTCTCCGTTTGTAACATTATTCTGAGCGTCGGAAAGCTGATAGGGCGAAGCATGAATCGAACAAGCTTCATCCATATAGCCGTAAGCAGCGATGACCGCCACTTTTGCATCGGTATGAGGGGAGTTACTTACTCCAACCTTTATACCAATACCTGAAATTGTAGCTCCTGCATAAGGTGAAGCAGAAACCTTGATTTTCAAAAACCTAGCGTCAGTGTCGCCTAATCCCCTAGGAGGAAGCGAGATGACCTGAAATGAAGGGTCGACCAAGGCCATTGCGAAAAATTTGTTTCCGCTCTGACTCATTGGCAACACGAAGTTCGTAGTAGCGTTGATCAGTGTAAAAGGTGAACTAAAGGGTGCAAAGGGTCCACCAAGATTCGTCGAGCTGACGATTTCATAATGACTACCCTTCACCCCGTTAAAATTCACACTTATAAACTGGCTGTGCTCTGTTTCAAAACGAGACACAGTTTGAGCCCAAGCCGGAAGTCCGAAGAGGACCGCCAACAAAACTCTGAAAATTTTCATTCGTTTCCTTCTGTTGGAAATTTCTGATTTGTTTTTCAACGAACTATTCCTAGTTCTTTGACCTAATACAGTATACCACATTATCACACAACCCAGCAAGCAATTCGGCACAAAAAATACCGTATAAAAGCAAAATACCCTTATTTTATAAGGGTATTTTGAAACTAGACTAATTAGAGTCCAATCTTAAAATTCAGAGAAATTGAATTTTTTGACTGTTACTGGGTTATTAACACACGTAATTGGTGTTGCGCCGTTCACAGCTACATTTGCATTCTTTATTCCGGGTGAAAGATAACGAATAGTTACTGATGGACCAGTTTGTCCCGCTATAGGAGTGTCCCCTGACCAAGTATAAGTAGAACCGGGAGTATTTGGTGATACCGCCCAGGTGACAGTCTGCCCAATTCCAGCATTTGTAACTGAAGCATTACAGGTGGTCGGAGAAATATTTGACGGTGAATATTTGAACACCACCTTATACGTAAATCCTGTAGAGGTAGGAACCTGAAGAGAACATGTCGTAGGATTTACAGAAGGAGTACAGGTGATGCCAACAGCAGTAAACGCACTCGCCACAGGATCTGCACATTCTGGCTGAGTAGCAGTTATGAAGTTACACATTGCCGCAGTAATGCTGTATCCATTAATTACCGTGGTAGAAACAGTATGGTTTTGTCGATCCGGGAACGGTCCGAATGTCGCTGGATTGCCAGTAGAAGAATAAAGAACAGAATCCACCTGGGCAGTGGTCTGGATAGAATTAAGCGGACCACTTGTGCTCGAATCCCCTACCATATTCCCCAAATTATCAATACGTTTTACTTCTACAGATACTGAGTTCGGCTGAGAAGAACCATTAGAGAAAGCTGCGTAGACTGTATCATCGGCAGTGACATCAATAATACAATCACTTGGATTTGCACCGAAGTTACAACCTGCAGGATACCCTCCAAAACTATTGTTTACATCTGGAACAGGAGTGATGACCACATGACTCCATTTACCATACACAGCAGAACATTTTCCACTGCCGCTTCCCCCGTTAAGATGACAGTCGATAGACCCATCCTGGCTTCGAAGAGTACCTGAACCGAGACTTCCAAAAGCAGGAACAATCTGAATAGTGTAGTTTGTTGGAACATACTGAAAGGCAACCTTGGTATCCTGTGAGTCATATGTGGTGACGGGAGTTCTACACCAAGTTGTACCTGAATTATCGGTCATACTTGCTCCATTTATGTACCCGCAACCACTTATACCATCTCCTGGCACAACAGCTGGACCGAAGTCAAGATTAGTAAATCCAGAACTGCAGTCAGTTACAGAATTAATATCTTGAAAACATCTAGCTTTAAGCCAATCATATCCAACCTTTTCAGTGTTGAATACTAAATGAGAAGTTCCTCCGCCATCTGAAACAAGATTCGGAAAAGAAGCTGGTATTGAACTAGAAACAGCAGACTGGTCGACTGCAACTTTTCCTTGATAAGAGACGACATCTATCCGACCCGATCCTGGTCCTGGAATATCTCCGAACTGAGCCCCGACGGTATTGTCTTGATTCATAGTCACCGTACAAGCACCTGGAATTGATGAAGGAGTATCAGCACAAGTATTGGTATACTGCCAATTATCAAAGATTGAATTATAGCCAACTGTGTCTGCATACAAAGTGACAACAGTTCCCACTGGATAATCTGCGTAACAACTTGGTTCAGAACCATGATTCATTACACATCGAAGTGAAGGATTCACTCCTGCTGCCGTATAAACCGCTCCAGAGGCATCTCCAGGAGTGACGTTATCGTCATCTGAACCAACTACTACAGTAAGTCTTGCAGTACCAGGCGGCGGATTGATCACGATCTTTTTATCGAATGTCACACTGACGGTTCGACTGGCAACAAGTGTTACCGTACAAGTATTGTTTAACACATTTATCGTGTCGCATCCTGTCCATGCAGCAGGAGCATTGAAGGTAGAGTCTCCGGAAGGACGAGCAGTAAGAGTGATTAAAGCATTCTGTGAAAATGTAGCGACACAAGAAGTAGCACAGTCTGATATACCGGCTGGTGAACTTGAAACAAGACCCTGTCCTGTACCTCTCACTTCAACATCCAAGATGTACCCAGTTATTGGAATATATTTATAGACCACTTTAGTAACTGTGTCTGCCACCGTGCTGGTTACAAAAGGACAATACCCTGCGGCACAGCCAGTCGATGTAGCAAAGTTCGCATCTGGAACTGCACACTCTGCTGCAGATCTTGCATAGGAACATGTACCAACCATTTCAGTGAAGCCTGTCACATCTGTTGCGTACGCAGTGTGGGCACCAAGAGTAAGCCCAGTGAAACTTGTTGTAGGATTTGTGCTCACTGCCGTCAGTGCATCAACTTTTGCAAGAGTCCCAGCTGGAGCGGTTCCTGCCGTATCATCGCTTCCTACTCGCTTGATCCTAATATCCCCTGTTGATGGGGCGCTCGCGATTTTAAGATACTGAAAAACTACTTTAGTAACAAGGTTTGGCAAAGTAGAAGTTGCAAGTGAACAGAAGTTGCCATCGCATCCGGTGCTAGTTGCAAAACTTGTTGCAGGAACAGAACATTCGGCGGCATTGCGCACGTAAGTACAAGTGCCTACAAATTCGTTATAACCAGATGCATCGGTAGTAAATACCGTATGACTTCCAATCGTAAGATTAGTAAAGAATGCTGGGTTTGACGAAGAAGAAGGAAGAGCATCAACTCTGCCTAAAGTAGTACCTGGAGCTGTTCCAGTCGTGAGATCACTTCCCACTCGTTTCAATTCCATGTCCCCACTTGCATCAAAACTTGCAGTAACGGTATTCGTGCTATTCATTGTTACAATACACGGACCCATTCCCGTACATGAGCCACTCCACCCTGAGAAAGCTGAACTTGCATTCGCCGCAGGAGTAAGCGTGACTTGCTGACCACTTCCATATACAGATGAACAACTTCCGCTTGAAGTACCCGCAGTATCAATACAATTAATTGTTGCGCTTGAATCGGTAACCTTACCTGAACCAGCGCCTTGGAAATTTACTCCGAGGGTCAATGGTGCGGTGAACTTAAAGACAACCTTGGTAACCTGCCCTGAGGTTAAGCTTAGGCCGCTTATCTGCTGCATAATTCCGGAAGGATAATATGAGTAGACTCCAGACTGAGTAACCGGAGCAAAAGAAGTAGGAGTACAGTTGTTTCCGTTTCCAATACTATAAGTACAAGTACCTACTTGTTTGTTATCTCCAAAGAAGGCGCCGGAACTTACTGGATCCGCTAATCCTGCGGCAGTAAGAGCGATGCCCGCGTGATACAACTCACCCCCAGCACTTGGGAAATTGCTAAAATAGGCAGGGTTAGAATATCCATTCTGACTAAAACTTGCTTGAACACTATTACAGTTATACCCCGCTACTCCGGCACAGAAATATAAGTTTTGCATCGGTGAAGAATTTACCGTGCCATCGCCTCCTACTACCTGTATAGTGAGATCGCCATGATTGTATTGCTGAGAACCTCCTTGAAACGTAGCTGTGACTGTTTTATCAGCACTAAGAACAATAGTACACTTTGAAGTAACCGGCACTCCAGCACAGGCACCTCCCCATGTAGTAAAGGATGAATTAGAGAGAGGAGTTGCAGTAAGTGTTATCGTAGAATTATTTTTGAATAATCCACCGCAGACTCCAGCATTTGAATCACAACTAACCCCTGCCCCGCTATAAATATAATTTCCAAGGGTCGACGTGGCAGTGACGTTTCCTACCCCCAAAGTATCTTGCCCGAGAATTTGAATTCCAAGGCTATGATAAAGAGAAGTATTTATAAGTTTGAAAGTCACCTTTGCCACCGTATTTGACAGCACACTGACCGGCATGGAACAGAAAGAGCTGTCACATGTTGGTGTGTAATAAAAGTCAGCTGGATCTGAAGGAGTACATTCAACGGTTCCGACTGTGAAATAACAAACTGAAGCTACTTGAGAATATCCCGATACGACACTACTGTAGGCCGTGTGATTACCAACAGAAATATTCAAAAAAGTAGCAGGATTTGATGAAGTAGCAACTAGAGAATCAATATTCACTGTTCCTGCTGGTGGCTGAACCCCCCCGGCACCTATACGCGAGACCTCAACACCACCAGACAAAGAGGTAAAGGCGGCTGTTGCCACAAGATTTTTTGTACCAATAACCACATTACATTTAGAAGCCGTGCCAGCAGTTGCACACGCACCTCCCCATCCAGAAAAAACTGAACCATTAGAAGGAGAAGCAGTGAGGGTTACGGTACTGTCCTGAGGAAAGGAAGCATTGCAACCCGCTGAACTGCTGCAATTTATACCAACAGGAAGACTGACTACACTACCGCTTCCTGTTACGATTACTCCCAAACTAGAAATACTATATTTTACCGTTACGCGAGTAACTGTTGATACAGCAGTGGTAACGTAAATAAAACACTGTGATCCATCACAAGTAGGAGTAGCTACATTTGTGGAAGAACACGGTGTCGCTCCTCGGGCATAACTACAAACAGTAACGGTTTTTGTATATCCAGGAAGATCCGAAGCGTATACCGTATGGGTTCCTACCGTAAGATAATTAAAATTGGCCGGATTGAGCGACGAACTCCCCACTCCAGAATCTACCCAACCTTGAGTGCCTGCTGGCGCAGTAGCAACGGTCCCGTCTACACCAACTCTTTCAATTGTAATATCTCCAGTTGATGAAGTTGAAATAACAGGAACAGTTACGCTGGCACTTACCTTTCCTCCATCGTTGCCTATACAGGTAACGATATAGGTAACATCGGCTGAAGCTACTGTATCTATTTGAGAGCCAAGCTTTCCTGTCCAACCTTTTGGAGCAACTGAACAAGAAGTTGTACCTGCAGAAAGCCAAGTAACTGTAACTGAAGAATTGGGATTGACTGGGGCAGGAAAAGCGGAGTTATTTGCTGTTATGGAAACAGTTGCAGGAGCCGGAAGTACCACATTTACCGTATCTACTGTTGTAGTAGCTACCCATGGATTACTACAAGTAAGACTAAATATACTTCCTCGAGTCACAGAAGGACTTGAGGGTTGATTACCTGAAAGTCCAGTTAACTTGGTTGAGTTGTCAGATCTAATTACCTGGCAAAAAGTTGCATCGGAGGAGTTCCATGTTATCTGTGGATTAGTGCCGCTATTTACAATAACAGGACCATCCGAACTATTTACCTTTAGATCACCCGTAATATACCGAGATCCCGAATATGCAAGAACAAAGCGGGTAACTTCCCCAGCATTGCCAGCTATGTTAACTAAAGTACTATACCAATGTGCATCGTCGAAAACTGTTGGAACACAAGGAGTCTGACCTAAGATATATGTGCATGCACCCCAATATGATATTAAATTATATGGTATGGCACCTGGAGTATCTATAGAATCAGGACGTACACCAACCATAAAAGCGGGCGAACAACTACTATAACCTGCCAAACATCCTCCAGGTCCTCCGAGAGGAATAGGCGTATCGGTAAGATATGGATCTTGAAACAATTGTCCTGGATTAGTTATTGAATCCTGACTCCCTTGTTGACCTATTAGAAGTTTGCCGCCGAACTGACCAGATATAGGTTGAACAATTCCACCCACATGCCCATACGCACCTACTGCCAAAGCATCTGCATCAACATATGAAACTGAAACATACTTTAGTGGTTCACTATAAACACCATCCGCAATACTTACGATTGAGTGATTCGGATAATTGTTGGTAAGGGTAATATTACCAGTTCTAGTAGTCGGAGCCGTTCCCCAAGCAGGGTTCCAAGTTCCATAGGGACTAGCCTTGTATACAAGAGAAGGCTGTGCGTATCCAGAAGAGCCTGCTTTTTTACCCACAAAAATTGCAAAAATATCACCGGGGTTTACCGCAATAGTTAAAACAGCATCTCCACCGTTAGTATTAGACCCCCAGATATTGAAAGTTGCCGAACTCACACCAGTAGGAACGACCCAATAATATAATCTTCTTTCATCTTGCTGATAGCTAGCAAAAATAGGCCTATTACTGTTAGCAAAATTCCAATTACCGCCTTGAAGATTCACCCAACCATTGTTAGAAATAGTAATGGCTGTATTAGCAGGAAAAATAGCAGTTGGCACTTGGCCGTTAGAAGCAGAAGTGGCATCAAAGGTAATTGTCGTTGAATTATAAGTTACCGTAACCCTTCCATCACCGCCGATGCCTCCACCCTGACTATTAGGAATAAATGAGTAACCAGAAGCTACAGCTTGTGGAGCATAATAATTAGGAAGTATACCGTAATCAATAAGACCCTGACCATATACATAATCATCATGAAGAAAAGGAGACTGGTCACCCGGCGAAATAACACACGGCGCAGTATGATCACCAGTGATTAGCTGGCATGCTCCCGCATCCGCATACGCAGTCTTCTGAGTAAAAAACATACCGAATGCCAGCATTCCAAGAAGAATCGCGGTCTTACCGAAAATTGTCGACAAGGTATATTTTTTCATTTTATTAAAAGCGTTTATCGATTGATAATTTATGGAAATAATATATCCATACTAACACATCTGTAGGCAATAAATACAGTGGGAATCAGGGTATTTTGATTTATAAACTTCAAAAGGCAGAATTTTTCTTTTACAAACTACTCTGATACAATATGCCAATGGAAAACGAACAAAATCAAAACGATCTCAGTATAAAAGAACAAAGAGAAGTGAAGCATGAGCAAAAAATAAAACATCGAAGTGAGGCGGAAAAAATTGCAAGAAAAGAGACACTCTATAGAGTAGTTCTCTGGGTTTTTGTAGCAATAGTCTTTTGTGCGGCCATTTTTGCAATGATAAAACTCGCAAATACTAGCCCTACGGCAAGCTCAACCACTGTAGATATTCTCCCTACCGTCACTTCTGAGGACTGGATGAAAGACAATGTGAATGCAAAAACAACCCTAATAGAATATGGTGACTTCCAGTGCCCTGCTTGCGGAGCCTTCTATCCACTTACTCAGGAAGTACACAAGGATTTTGGGAGCAACTTGCGATTCATCTTCCGTGAGTTCCCTCTTTCAATGCATGCTGATGCAACTGCCGCTGCAGCGGCAGCCGAAGCGGCTGGCAATCAGGGAAAATTCTGGGAAATGTACGATCTTCTCTATACCAATCAAAAAGTATGGGGAAGCAATCTTGAGGTGCACAATCCAAATTTATCAGCGATTTTCCTTTCATATGCAAAACAGCTTGGTCTAAATACTGACCAATTTCAAAAAGACGTAGTGTCTCCTGAAACTGCGAAAAAAATCCAAGATGATTACGCGAGCGGTCTAAGCTTCGGCGTAGATGCGACTCCTACCTTCTTCTTAAACAACGAGAAACTCTCCCCTACGTCTGCTCAAGATTTCCTCTCTAGCATTCAAAATGCAATTCAAGCTGCAAACGGCTCAACAACAAATGGAACAGCAACAACCACAAAATAATTTTCCTACCAAACCAAGCATAAAAAAAGCTTGGCCCTGGACACTTGCGGTCATCGCCCTTTTTGGTTTTCTCGATGCACTTTTTCTCACTATAAAACATTTCCAAGGAGTTCCTCCGCCTTGCTCCCTTCTTCATGGATGTGAAATTGTCACCATGAGCTCCTATTCAGTAATCGCAGGCATTCCCCTAGCACTTCTTGGTGCCTTATACTATTTCTCAGTATTGATCCTAACCATCATCTTCATAGATAGGAAAAACATCAAAGTACTGAGACTGGCTGCCCTACTCACGATCATCGGATTCATTGTTTCACTTGTTCTGGTATATCTGCAGTTCTTTGTCATCCACGCAATCTGTGTCTATTGTATGTTTTCTGCAACAACTTCCACTCTCCTCTTTATTGTAGGAGTATACCTTCTACGCCTAATTAAAAAAGCTTCGTAACATGGCGCAAGTATTAGCAACATGGCAAGCGCCCGAATTTGACCATACTCCAAAATCAGCTGATTGGTATTGGGCTGTATGGATCATTGTTATTTCCATTTCCGTCATCTCTATTCTCTTTCATGATACGTTACTTGCCGTCTTGATCATTATTGGAATGCTCACTATCTCACTTCTGTCCAATAAACCCCCACGTCTTATCCAGTATGAAATCAATACAGACGGAATAAGAGTGGAGAACATTCTTTATAGCTATGAGGACCTTGATTGTTTTGGCATTGAAGAATATGAGGGACAAATACCAAAACTTCTTCTTAAGTCAAAAAAACTACTCGTTCCTTATATTGCGATACCCATCGTCGGCTTCAATAGTGATTCGATAAAAGAGATTCTTGATGCCTATATGCATGAAGAAAAACTTGTCGAGCCTCTCATGCAAAAGATCGTAGACTTTTTAGGATTTTAAAATTTCCGCCTTTTATTTTAGAATCGATTTATTTTACTTTCTTTTTTTTGCTTTTTGCGATAGGCTAAACTTCATGCTCTCGTCGTTCAACGGATAGGACACTGGCCTGCGAAGCTGGAAATACAGGTTCGATTCCTGTCGAGAGCACAAACGAGCGAAGCGAATGCGTGCTCGAGAGCAGGCACCTGCTGCGTACAGGAATCGAAAGGCTTCCCTATTTTCGAGGAGCTTGCTCCGAGAAAATGAGAAAGCCACGCGACGTAGTCGAGATTCCTGTCGAGAGTTCTCTTGCGTTTACCTATTTATAGAAATCGTAAACATAAAAAAATAACCCAAACAAAAAAATTATCAGAATTAAAACAGTTAAAAAAAAGTCAGCGTTGTTTTTTAATTGCGACAGGTCCATCAATTAATGACATTGATTTTTCATTGATTCAGCATGAATTTCTAATCGGCGTGAATGGCGCGATTTCATTATGTCGAAAATTTTCACTGCAATTTAATTTGTATGTTGTGATTGATCCACACTTTGTACGTCAACATTTTGAAATCGTAAAATATGCAATTGACGCAAAAATTCCCTGTGTTTTTACCGCACGTGTGATGAAAGCAATTTGTGAAAAAGATGAAACATTGTTAGCAAAAACAGATGTTTAT
>JARIHA010000150.1 GCA_029288475.1 Candidatus Tayloriibacteriota bacterium
ATGTTGAGCGGTTTTTTTATTTAATCGTATTTATTCTTCCATTGATCATAACCAACCCACAATGCCTTTAAATTTGTATAATGGTAAGCTCGTTTTATTTCATTCTCATGTTCACTAAATATTTGAAAAGGAACTATCATAAATATGGTCCACTTTTTCATATTATCCAATGTCATTCCTTCTTTCATTGACAATGAAATATGTTTTTTTAAAACAGCAGAAGAGCAACTAAATACATTTTCAACTACAGACTCAGACACCTTATCATTCATCATCACTCTTTTTATGAGTGATAATTTAGTCAAATCTATCCTCTTTGGTTTTCTCTCTTCATTCCAATAAACAGACTTACAAAGAGGGCAAACCTTTGGATTATTTCTGGTTGGCCATTCGTGATTGCACCGCTTACATTTCAAAATTGAAATTTTTTCCATGATTTTACTTATTAAGTAATAATGATTAAGTTTACTACTTCATACTACATTAGTCAATAGTAAAAACGATACACAAGTACAAATGGCTTTTAAATGCGTATCATAAAAGTACGGCTATATATATAGATTAAAAGTAATTGTACTCAAGATACTCAATTTTGACTAGAGCATTACTGAAATATAAAATATAGTACATTTACCTGTGTGGTATAATAATTATATAATCTTTTATATATATAGCCTTATAATATATATTATATATATTTGACGTAATAAAAATATATAAGTATCTTAAGTATCAAAAACCCATTAGAACATAGTATTTTTGGGTATGTCAAATAAGATAAAAAAAGAACAGTTTTTTATCTCCACTTCCTATTTTAAATGATGTGCGTTAAACTTGACCCATGTCTGATACATATTCATTGGCTGCAAAAAAACGATGGAGGCTCGTTTCACCTGAGGAGAGATCAAAGCGAGCAAGCTTGGCTAGTCGGGCTAGGTGGGCAAAAGCTTCGCATAAGGATAAAAAAGAAAATGCCAATAGGCTTTTAAAATCAAGAAATCTACTATGATACCTATTTACGATCCAAACGACACAAAGAATGTCGTTACCATGAAAACTGTTTCTGATCAGAAAAAGGAAAAACAAGTAAAGGATAGTTTGATTGATTATGCAAAAAAGAATACTGATTTTATTAATCAAGATAAAGGCCCTAGAGTTTTCAATGGTAAAAAGTTTGTTGAAAAGAAACAAGGTCCTTCGATTTTAGATATCATGTCTTTAAACAGGCATCAGCGAAGAGCAATCGGGAAACTGAATGGTCGAATCAAGATTCCGGGCATTCGTGGTTGACAAATTTGATTTTTAAGATTTAAAATCTTTTTTTAATATGGGAAAAAGAGGAGGAAAACAACCAGGTGCGGGGAGGCCTCCCGGTTTGAAAAATAAAAAGACTCTTGAAAGAGAAAAGGTTCAAGAGGCAATAAATAATCGTATTTTTGCAATGGCTGATAAATTAATCTCAGCTCAGCAGATTCAAGCATTGGGTACTCATAAAATGGTTCGCATGTTTAAGGACGAAATGGGAAAACCTTCCGTTGAAACAATTCGAGATGAAAAAAGGATGCAGAAATTGCTTGATGAAGGTCAATATGGAAAAGATTACGTCATTGTTGTTGGTACCTTGCCAGAATATAAAGCAGCAGATGCGTTGCTTAATCGAGGATTCGGAAAACCAGCAGAATCATTGAAGCTTGAAGGCAATGTCACTTTCACTCTCCGCGGGTTAGCTGAACGGCGGCAAATGATCAAAGCTGAAGAAGAGCAAAAATTATTAGATGAAAATAAATAACATGATTGCAAGAATATTTTGTTTTATCTTTGGACATTATTTTGAATACCACGATTGCGGTCGTCCTGATTGTCCGCTTACCGATATTATGTGTTGTCAAAACTGTTCTAAAATAAAATGATTGACCTAGACGCAAAGGAATATTTGCTCATGGAAGAATCATCACTTTACTTTGTAAAGCAAGTGTATGATCTGGTCCCTCAACCGTTAAAGCCTGAGTATGAAGCTCGGTTCGCTATCGGTCTTTTGTTGCGTGGGGATGCGTGGAAAAAGTTTTGTGAAACAGTTCGTCCTCATTGGTTTCAAGAGTTTCAAAAAGGCAAGCATCTCACGTGGCAACAGTCACTTGTGCTTTATGGCGTTGATAAGGCATTGAGAAAAGAAATTCCTATGCGTATTTCAATCGTGTCCGGTCACGGAATTGGAAAGTCTATGGTGGTTTCTATTTTGATTTTGTGGTTCTTGTTTGTTCACCCGGATTGCAAAATCGGATGTACCGCACCATCAGCCGATCAGATGTACGACGTGCTTTGGTCTGAGGTAAAGAAATGGATTGAAAAAATGCCAAAGGATATTGCGCAAATGTATATATGGGAAACTACTCATGTGCGCATGAAAGAGGCACCTGAATCATGGTTTGCACGCGCTAAAACCTCTTCTAAAGAAAATACTGAAGCCTTGGCAGGAATTCATGCAGACTGGGTTATGCTCATGGCAGATGAAGCCTCAGGAGTTGAAGAGCCTATCTTTGAAACAATGGAAGGAGCCCTGACCTCAGGTAATACCCTTATTCTCTTGATTTCAAACGGAACGAGATCAATCGGTTATTTTTACGATACGCATCACAAAGATAAAGATCAGTGGCAGAATTATGCGTTTGACAGTGAAGAGTCTCCGATCGTTGATCAAAAGTTTATTGACGGCATTATTGCAAAGTACGGTAATGATTCAGTACAGTTTTTTATACGTGTCAAGGGTAAGTTTCCGAATGAAGGAGTCATGGATGATAAGGGTTATGTGCAATTGCTTAACGATAAGGATATTAACATTGTGTCTTTTGATCCTGAGTGGAAACCGGTTGGACGCGTCCAAGCATCCCTTGATGCAGCAGGTGAAGGACAAGATGAAGCTGAGTGGGCAGTACGTGATCGAATGCGTGCGGCTTGTGTTGCTGAAGAGAAAACCTCAACTCCTTCAAGTATGGCTGTTCGTTCATTGACGGTATGTGATAAGTATGGTGTTGACCCGATTGATTTTATCATTGATGCCTTTGGAAAAGGTCATCAGGTATCGCAAGAAATTGCTTTAGCAACCGCTAAACAAAAACGCCCGTGGCGCGTGACACCGATAAACACCGGCGATCAGTGTGAAGATCCAACCGATAAGCTTTTATTCGTAAATATTCGAGCAATGCTTTACTATCGCTTGATGTTGTGGGCAAGAGCTGGCGGGGAATTTATGGATTCACCCGGATTGCTTGACGAGCTTAAGAGCATACGTTTCAAGCGAACGACAAACGGGCGAATTCAGATCATGGATAAAGTAAGCATGAAGAAACTTGGCTTTAAGTCCCCGAATAAAGCGGACGCTTTGAGCATGACGTTTTATCGACCAGACAACTTGGAGAAACGATCTTTCTTGGGGGAGCAACAGACTCATGATGATGATTTTGATCCTAATCAGACTATGGGATAGTTATGCACTTGTATATTTTTTAAAATATATTGTATAATTTGTGCAATTGCTTTTTATGTCTATTAATTTAAATAAATAATTATATGGATCCAATTCCTCTGTCGGGAGTGCAAACCATCCATCCAAACAACGAAGTCAATTCAGTTCCACCTGCTGAATATTCTGAGGCGATGAAGAATTATATTATGCACAAGCGACGACGAATGATCGCTGCTCGAGATGCTCGTGACGTGCCTCGAGATGAAACAGATAACATGCCATTCTTGAAATGGTATGACATCCAGAAAAAAGCGGATGATCAGTACATTGCTCCGAGAAAGAACAAGACCGATACTGAGATAAACACCGGGACCATTCGAGACAAAGACACCACGCTTGTTGAGTATGCAATGAAATATGATTTCGAACCTGTTGCTCAGGTGTTTGATGATGAGGATGAAATGCTCGAAGAGTTGGCAGAAACCGCGGAAGACATGGTGCGAAAGAGTAAACTTATCGAAGAATATAAGCAAAAAGCAAAACTCATTTACCGTTCAATGGTAACTTTCGGTACTGCTCTTGTGGAAGATGGTTGGTTTGAGCGTTGGGTGATTGAGAAAAATATCGGCAAGTCCTTTAAAATGGGATCGCTTGATTCTACGTGGGTAGAGAGAAAAATAAAACAAGCAGACGGATGCCAAGCGAAATTGTGGGATCTTCGAAAATGCTATTTCGGAGATATCAGAAAGTTTTTCATGAACGGCCCTCAGGGACAACCTTATTTCTTTACGGTTGAATATGAATCATATGACGTTACTAAAAAGTTTTTTGAGGACTGGGATAATTGGAAGAGCGTTTCTACTACGGTAGTTATTAGCCCTGAGATGACAGCAGCGAATACTTTTTCTTCTTATTGGACACTGAGGCCGATTACTTTAAACTATTGCGAGATCATCAGGTATTACGATCCGATTGAAAATGAATTTAGCTTGACCATCAACGGTACGGAAATGCTTCCGATTATGGAAAAGAAGATAAGGCAAGAAGGTGGGGTAAAAACACTGATCTCAGGTTTCCCATTGACTGCCGTCTCTCCATCTGGCGCTATCCCTTTTGCAAAATTCGATCTTGAGCCAATGCATGAGTCTGCGTATTCAAAATCTCAGCCTGCTAAAATGCGCGTGTGGGGAGATGTTGAGAACATGATCGTTAAGTTGCTATTACGTATGATGAAGCAAAAATCTGATCCTACTCTTGGAAACAAGAGCGGAAAGAACTTCCATCGTGAAGAAGCAACCACTCCGGGGACCATAATCAATGATATTCGAGAAGGAGATCTCTTTCCTATTCTTCCAAACTTTAAAGGTCCTGAGCCTGCTGACTTCTCAATGTTTGAAATGGTTAAAAAAGAGCTAGATAAAAATAGCGTTGATCGATCGTTTCAAGGTACAGATAATCAGCCTCAGAATGAAACTGCAACTCAAGATATGAATGACATGAAAGCTCAGTCTTTGAAAGTAGCGTCAATGTTTGATGGAATTTGTTACGGAGAAGCTCAACTTAATTGGCTTCGAACTTATAACATCTCAAAAAATTGGACAAAGCCGATTGAGGTCAAGGTTGATTCTTTCAATAAAGCTTTGGTAAATAAATACAGAACTGTCACTATGTCAACAAGCATAGATGGCGGCCAAAAGGGAACAAAGAAAATTATTTTCACCAAGGATACACATAAAAAGTCTTCAGAAGATTTACATATGGAAGAAATCGGTTGGGATGATAAACGAGGGATGGCAACAAAGCCTGAAAGCGGAAATAGAATTATTCTTCTTCATCCTGAGCAGTATGCACAAATGAAATTCAGTTGGTTCTATACGACCGTGCCGGTCCCTAACGGATCTGATCCGCTTTCATATATTTTATTTGCAAAGCAGATCAATGATGCAACAACTTTTTTCGGACCTGATTCTTTGAACGTGAAGAAATTAAAGCACCGTTTTGCGGCGTTGACAGGAAACGATTTTGATACATGGTTTATTAGCCAACAGGAATTGGATCAGAAACAGCAGATGCAGCAACAGCAACAAATGCAGAATCCCGTGGGCAGTCCTCAAACGGTACCCGGAAAGCCAATTAACGGAAATCCAACCATTGCCGGAGCGGCTCAGGGAGCGAACCCTGCGGCCTCATTAGGGAGCATAATGAAATAAATGTTAAAAGAAATATCTTTAAAAATTGCTCGTTTTTTAGCACCTGATTATTTTCAGGAAGTAGAAAAGAATTTCGAATCAAGGGTCAATCAAAAAGTAGCAGCGATTATTGCCAAAATGGACCCGTTCGAACCTTTGATGCTCAAGTTTAACGGGATATTCAGCAGGGAATATGATCATCCGGAATCGAAGCTTGACGCTAAAGGTCAAATTCAGATGAAGTTGTGGGGATATCAGCAAGCCCATGATCCATGTTTTGAGCATATGATGAATTGGATGATGGATACGCAAGGTAATGCAACTTTAAAAAGGGGAAATCCTACTCCTGAAACAATCCTGTATGGCCGTTCCCAAATTTCAAACATAGTCCTTATTTTAAGGGAGATAGGTCGGCTCTCTCTTTTATACGAGGAGATGTTAGAAGAGAATAAGATACAGGATTTTGATAATACAAAGTCGGTTGAATAATCATTAATTTTAAAAAATCACTATGGCAATGAAAATAACAGGAGCTGATGGCGTAGAGGTAGAGGTTTATACTGCCGCAGAAGTCACTCAACGAGAAACTGCTGCTGTGCAGGCAAAAGAAAAAGAGTTTGGCGCGGTAAAATCTGATCTTGAAGGAAAACTCACCGATGCTCAGAAAGCTTTAAACGAGCGAGCGGGAGAATTTAAGCAGTTTCGAAAGTTGAGCGAAGACGCAGTAGCAAAATTGAGCATTGCTGAAAGAACTATTTATGAGAATGGCGTTTTGCTTCAGGAGGAGCGCGATAAAACAGTAAAAAGTGAGAAGGAAAGAAAAGATTTATTGGTTGACGCAGCAATCAGGGCAAAAACCGGTAACGATCAGAAGCTTTTTGATGAGGTTAAGAAGATGTGGTCAGTAATCGGCATTGAAGCAAATACTCCGGAGGAGATGGAGAAGAAAGCATTAGCCTCTCTTGGCGCGCTTCAGGGTACATCACCTGATCTTGCAGGGAAGCTTGGGTCTTTTAACGGTGGTTCATGGACTCCGCCCGCTGTCAAAACGGATGGAGAAAAGACTTTTGCCGATACGGAAAGAGGAGCTGCGGGAGCAAAAGAACTTGGCTTGACGTTGGAGACTCCAAAGAAATAACTTTTATCAACCTTAGTAACTAAATAATTTTTTATGGCAGAAGAAAAAAAACCAAAGAGCGAAGAAGTAAGTGTTCCGTTGGCTGTTCTTACAAAAATGCAGGAGCAAATGGCCGCTCTTGAGATAACTCAAGCTAACCTCGAAGCAAAGAATGCCGGTCTTGAAGCGATGCTCAATGATCAGAAAAAGGCGGATACAGTAGGAGGCAAAGAATTGAGAATGAAGAAAAACTTTGAGCCTAAATTTAGAACTGTAGGCATAAAGAAATTCCCAATTGCCGGAAAAATTGATGACATGGGATATATCGTAGGATGGACAAGTCGAGGAGCATATGAGGAAGTAAACAGAAGTGGTCTTACTCCTGAAGTGGTGAACTTTATTGACGTGGTATTTCTTGGAAGAGAAACAAACAAGGAAGGAAAGAAGCAAGCAGAAAAGATCAAATTGCTTGATATCTTTAATCAGGGTGTTGAGGTTTTCTGTAAAATTATAGATGAAAAGAAGAAGACGGTAGCTGTTCCGACAAACGAGGAAATTGATGTTTCTGTCTTTGACCCAGCTCATGGAATGGTCACTACCGGAGAAAAAGTTGACGGTTTCTTTACCTATGCTGATATAGATTATCTCTTACAGATCCCGGGTGTTAAGGATCCTGTTTGGGTTAATGCTCAGTTCTGTAACGCTTTCTAGTTTTTTGATTATTCGCTTAGTAAATTAATATCCATTATGGAAGAAGTAAAATCAACAGTTGATTTGGAAAAGTTACGTGACGAAAGATGTATTCCGATTGCTCGAGAGATATTGAATGAGCTTCCTCAGACTCTTTTACCGGAAGATGCCAATGTGAAGGTGGACTATAATCCTATTTGCCTTAGTATACTGAAAAAGCTTTTCGATGCGGACACAAATATTGCGATGGATAATACTTATCTGTTTCAGATTATTCTTCAGGTTTTAGGAGGATTGAATAAAGCGATTCAGTCATGCGAGACAGTGCTTATTGATGATGTTCGATATGCCTCTATCGGAAATAAGATTCTTTCGGCCGTTGCAAATGGAAACGTTCGAATGGGAAACGTTACCCCTGATCAGGTTGATGAAGATTTTGTTCAAATTAAGGCAAGGCTAAATGAGATTATCAAAGAAGAAAAATTGTCTATGCTCGAAGTCAAGTACATCATGGATAATATTTTTGAATCTTTTAGTCAAGTTACTAGTATTGTAAATAAGAGCGTTGAGCAAAGTGCTGCTCGCGCTGAAGCAAAAGCCTTTGGCGTTGAAAGCATGTCGGATCTTACCATGAAGATGCTTGATGAAATGCTTAAGAAATAGTATTATATAAATTCAAAAGATCTGCGATAAAAATCCCCCTAGGGGGATTTTTAGTTATCCACAGTTTCTATTTTATCCCCTTGTGCTATTATATAGGGGTCAATTTACGCATGTACGAGTGACGTACGCGAGGGCAATCGAAAGATTGAAGTCACACCCGCCAAAATCGTGGAAGAGCAACCATGGGATTCTCGATCTGAGAATACGTGCCAGAATAGCTCGGAGGGAACACTTTTTATGTGTTGCCTTTTTTTGTATTTATTAGTTATTAATAATCATATTATATGGCATTTTATCGAATTTCTGGTGTCTCAGACATCCAACCACTAAACGGTGCCGCTTCAACAGTTCTTGCTGCAAATGGACTTGTAGTCCTTACCGGCGGAGCACTCGCGAAAGTTGCAAGCACTGGAAGCTTGGTTTCAGGTATTTGTTTGGAGACTCGAGCGACAACCGACTCAGACTATGCAGTAGCACGTGGTGTTTTGGTTGACATGTTAAGTTCTACTGATTTGGTTTTCTGCGATAACGTTGTAGGTACGCTTACTCAGGCTATGGAAGGACAGTTCTTGAAACTATCTTCTACTGCCGGAGTAGTCGCTGATGCTGCAACCGCTACTGATACTCCTGCTGCTGGACTCGTTCTTGAATTGATCAAGTTCGTTTCTGCTACTTCAGGATACTTCAAGGTAAACGGTCTAAAGCATACTCGAGGAGCTGCATAGTTTTAAGTTTATTTGTTTTCTTTTACTTATTAATTAATATTTTTCATTAATTTTATGGCACAAGCACCTTACGCGACAGATCCTCAGAATCAGGGAACCTTCCTTGCTACAGTAACGTTTCCAGAACTCACCGACTTGGTGAACCGAAACTTCATTTCTGTGGGAGGATTAATCGTCCCTGCTGCTCGACAGCTCTATATGTACGACACAATGGGGCCAGCAGAGGGAGAATTGAAGCTTCTTCAGGAGTACGATACAACGACTTACGCTAAGGCAAAAGCTCAGGGAGCTGATGCAAAGAAAGCGTCATTCGGTATCGGATACTACATCACTATCAAAGCAAAGCGAATAGGAATCGAATCAGAAATCACTTGGGAAATGCGACGTTACAATAAGAAATCTGAAGTAACAGCAGCAATCACATCACTCCCTTATTTCTGTCCTCAGCGCGTTGAATTGGATCTTACACACCGACTTACTTTCTGTTCTTCTACTTCATACACAGATTTGGACGGAAACATTATCGATCTTACTGTTGGTGACGGACTAGCTTTGGCATCTGCTGTTCACACTTTGAAATTTTCAACTCTTACTTACTCAAACCGAGTATCAGGAGATCCTTTGTTCTCAAAGGGAGGACTTGAATTGGCAGAACTTTTGACAACTACTGACGTTCTTTCAAACTTCGGCGAGAAGCGAGTATTGGATTACAATACAATCGTAACTGGAAACAATCCTACTGTTTGTAACGCCGTAAAGCGATTCTTGACTTCTGTTTCTGATGACGCTCAGAACAACGCGGGAGTAGTAAACGTGAACAAGGACAAGTACCGACATGTTATCCTTCCTCAGCTTGCAACAACTGCAACCGGAGCGATCGACTCAACAAAGAAAAACTGGTGGTTCTTGGTTGCGACAGGAAACGGTCTTCGAGCATGGCAAGCATGGTTCGTTGAGTGGGAAGCTCAGAATCTTATTCCTGCAACTTCAGGAAATGGAACAGACGTTCACAAGGATATCTGGTACTACAACGTTCGACAGTCATACAATATCGGAATCGTATCAGGTCGAGGATTTATCGCTTCTCTTCCAACAAACTAGTATTATCAGCCCTTAGGGGCTGAGCTGAGTGGATAAGGTCCTTTCAGCTCAGTCTCTAAGTTAAAAGTTAAATTATGTACCCTAATATAAATACAGGTATCGGCCAAATCATGGCTATAAGCGCCTCTGATGCTACAAACGGCGACTTAAATACTACAGGAAGAATCTTCATTGTAAGCGGATCTACAGAAGTAAACGCGAGCGAAATTCGCGCAATGTACGGAGCAGGTTATCCAGACGGTACCCCTATCGTTTTCACTACATTGACTCTTGCTTTGGCAAAATGTGTTGCTGATCGAGGAGATGTTATTCTTATCGCACCAAACCACACAGAGACGATTGTTGGCGCTGCGGGAATAAGCGTGGGTATTGCTGGTGTTCGTATCATTGGTCTAGGAAGCGGAACAGATCGACCTACCTTTACTTTCACTACTGCTGTAGCTGCAAGTTTCGATATTGTTGCTGCAAACATTGTTATCCAAAATATTTTGTTTGTTTGCGGAATTGATGCTCAAACAGCAATGAACAATATTTCAGCTACCGATGTTATGTTTAGTAATTGCGAGTGGAGAACGAACTCAGCAACAGTTGGAGCTATCCTGGGAATCCTAACTGCTGCTACCGCTGATCGACTTAATGTGATGAACTGCCGTTTCGTTGGCCCTGCGGTAAACGCCGGAACAACAACGACAGCGCAGATTCAGTATGAAGCTGCGGTTGATATTCAGATTACTGGATGTTATTTCACTGGTAAAATGACTCAGGCAATCTTGAATACTGCAACAGTACTTCGAGGACTCATTGACAATAACCGATTTGTTGTTGCAACTGGAACTAAAGGCGTTGCGGTTGCTGCGGCATCAACTCCTTTCATTAGTAATAATCGATTCAACGTGCCCTCTGGTACTGCGCCAATTGTAGCGGCGGCAGGATTTGTAGCAGGAAACGTTTACTCGGCTGCTGCTGGTGTTACTGCGGGTACTGCATCTACTTTCTAAATTGGTTTTTTTCTCCGGTCCACGGGCCGACCCCTTGGATCGGGATAAGATAATCATTTAATAATTTAAAATTATGTATCCATTAAAAACAACAATAACACTTTATGACAACGTTACGCCGGTAGCGATCACTTCATCTACTGATGCTACTCCTATTGTTGTCACCGCGACTGCCCATGGTTTTGTCACCGGTCAGCGTGTGTTGATCTTTGGTCACACAACCAACATTGCAGCAAACGGAATATTCAAAGTAACATCATTGACAGCAAACACTTTTTCTCTTCAAGACGAGATTACCGGTGCAGATGTAGCCGGATCTGGTGCGGGTGCAGGATCTTCAGGTCTAGCAGTTACCGCCCCTCCTGTTATCCATTGTTCAGATTTTCGAAATATAGTATTCCAAATTGGGACATCAGGAACAGCAACGACTACTGTAAAGATCGCAGGGTCTTTGGGTAGAACTCCTCTTTCGGCAACAGCGCCCCGAGGAACTCTTCCAAACTTTGGTGCAACGATTGCCCCGTCGAATCCTTATCAGTTTTTACAGATCATTGATCTTGATACTGCAGCCGCAGTAAACGGAGTGACAGGGATCGTGGTAGCAGGAACCGATATCAATAAGAATTTCGAAGTGAATGTCAATGGGATGCTTTACTTAACTATTTTCCCAATTTCTTGGTCAGCCGGAGCAATAACTGTTAGGGCGTTGACTGTCACTAATGCATAATTTTTATGTTAAAAATAATTTCTGTACAAAAGAATAACAAGCTTGATCAGGCGGCAATTGAACTTAATTCAATAAATGGAGAAGTTGCCAAGGCTCAATCAGAACTTGCAGAAATCATAAAAAACAAGAAAAGGATATCTGATGAAGCTGAAAAAGAATCAAAGGAATTTGAGGATAATTTTTCTGCAAGAAAATAAGTTTAGAATCGCAAATAAAGCGTCTTGAGGCGACCGTTTTACAATTAAAGGAAACTGGAGATAAGCTTAATTCAGATGTTGAAAGTTTAGAGCTCAAGAAAAAATCAGTGGAGAAAAACTTTTCAGATATGTATGAAAAGTTTGTTGAAATGGCAAGTGAAAAAAATAAACTTGAATCTGAAATTGCAGAACTCAAAAAAGTTATTTCAGAAATGATCACTGATCATGCTGCTCTTCTTTCTGAAATATCAAAAAACACTGATAAGAATAATGAAATTCTTAGCCAAATAGGGGCTCAAAACGCTTCACTAAAGGAAAAGAAAGAAACATATGATTCCTTGGATGTGGCGCATAAGGAGAAAAAATCAATGAGCGATTATCTTGATAAAAGTAAGGTAGAAAAGCTTGCTGAGATAGCAGCTCTTAATGCTTCAATAAGACATTTAACCTCAATATTGCCCGAGCTTACTTTAAAAATTAATACTTTAAAAGAAGATATAAAAAATACGGCTAAGGCTTCAAAAGAAAAAGAGGATGAAATACTTTCAAAACTGTCAAGACTTTCCTTGGCTGAAAACAGAATAGATGAAAAAACAAGGAAACTTCAGGAGATTCAAAAGAACTTCACTCCTGAGCATTTGGGTCACTTAGGATTAAATTAAAAACCATGGCACGTACTACTCCTATCCTAAAAATAAAAAACAATGGTACGACACTAGGAACCGGAGGTTTTCAGACTATTGACCTTACGGGATCTTTGTCTGCAACAGATGAAGGAGGGAGTATCGCCAATGTTACAGGAACAGGAGGTCCCGGAGGTGGTGTAAATATATCAACTGAGACGATTACCGCTACACAGTCAGGCACGAGTGTAACGTTGGATCTCACTACTCTTGCTCATACTTTCATTGCTATTGAAGTTGTTTTTAGAAACGGTCAGGCGATCACTCCCCTTACCTCATGGACACGTTCTGGTAATACCATCACCATTATTAACGCGGACGCAAGTGAAGCTTATATGGTTCAATATACTTATTAAAATGAAAAAACTTATATCAATAATTATAGCTTTATTTTTTCTCTTACCAAGCTTAGCTTCTGCTCAGATTTTTAGAGTTAATCAGGTTATCTCGCCTGTAGGACAAGGAGTGGTTATGAGCTCAGGAATCGGTACTTCAACTCTTACTGCTTCAAGCTCACCAAGTTTTGTTTCTATAAATGCCACATCGACAACTGCGACATCTACTTTTCTAGGAAATATTATGGTAGGTAACGCTTTTATGAGCGGAAGACTGGCTAATACTGGAGTAAATATCCCGGGGTTAGGACTTAACCTTACACCAAACCAAATTCAAGCTTCAACGAATACGAATAACTTTGTTGACGGTGTAGCAATTTATAATACCGCCAAGGGGGCAGCCACTGGCTTTGCGGCAGCCACTTGCTACGGAATGGGTAATGCAAGTACCACAGAAGCTCCGGCGAACGGTTCTGCTTCTTATTATGGTTTAATTTGCTTCTCAGGGCCTGATTTTTCACTTTATCCAGGTTTAGCATCGAGTAGCCTTGCTATACAAGCGAGTGACGGTAGCATTGTAAACGTTACGAGTACTAGTTCAGAGAGGCTTAATGGTCAATATTGGGCAATAGGCCCGGGTTACACTTCAACAAACTATGATATGAGTTTAGTTGACTTAGATCATACTATTTTCCCGGGGGCTTCTTACTTGGCTAACCTTGGTCTTGCTTCATCTTCTCCATTTGCTCGATACTCTGAGGATGCATCTTCAACAAATCCTTCTCCTCATATGTGGATAACCTCTAGTACAAACTGTACAATATCCTCTCCTTGTCCTAACCGAAGTACGCTATTTTATATCAGTCCAACTGGAAGCGTGGGAATTGGAACTTCTTCACCATACAAGCCTCTTTCAGTTGTTGGAACGGGCGGAGTAGTTGCCGAGTCTTTTACAGGTACTTCTACGACCGTAGCATCAACTTTGCCATACGCTTCAACTACAGCAATATCAGTTTCAGGCCTTACATCAGGGAAATGTGTTCAGGCTTCTACAGGAGGACTGCTTACTACTACAGGTGTTGCTTGTGGGGGCTCAGGATCACAGACTCCATGGACAGGAAATATTGACGGCGCAGGTTTTAATCTTAGTGATGCAGGAGCTATTACAGGAACAATATTGACTGCTACGTCTACTACGTTAGCTTCTACTCTTCCTTACGCTTCAACCACGGCTATATCAGTATCAGGTTTAACCTCAGGTAATTGCGTCCAGGCTTCAACAGGAGGACTTCTCACTACATCGGCAGGTGCGTGTGGTGGTTCAGGAACGAACTTTTTCTCTAACTCAGGAGCTTCGACATATTTGAGTACTGGAAGTCAACTTGGTGTAGGAACAACTACCCCACTTGGACTTCTGACGGTTGCAGCTTCAACTTATAATGCAAGTATTCCAATGTTTCTCGTTGCTTCAACTACTGCAGGAGGCGGAGCAACCTCAACTCCCTTCATGGTTGACGGAAAAGGAAACTCTTACATTGCTACTACAACCACAGGGACTACCAACCAGTTTGTAGTACAAAACTCAAACGTAAACACTAACATTGCTCAGTTCTTCAGTTCAACAGGAGCTTCTCGATTGATGCTTTCTGAAGGAGGTACTCTTACTACTCAGGCGATTACAAGCAACGCCATTACAGAAACAGGAGCAAGTATCTTTACTTCAAATGCTGTAGGAAACATTGCTCTAATCACACGAGGAGCATCAGCACTACAGACAGGAGATATCCAACAGTGGTTCAAGAACAATGCTGCTAACGCTCAGATTGGAGAGGTTTCTCCACTCGGAAGATTTGGCCTCGGCACAACTACCCCATGGGGGCAGCTATCAGTTTCGACTACTACCGCTGGGTTAACTAATCCATTGTTTGTGATGTCTACTTCTACTTTAAACGGTCTCTCAACTTCAACACCATTCATTGTTGATCAGAACGGAAACACAGGATTAGGTACTTCAACTCCATTCTCAAAGCTTCATGTTACAAGCGGAGCCAATGCAACAACAACCATCAGCATCGGCGAAATAGGCCTTACTTCAAGCAAGGCTTGTGTGAACATGAACAGGTCTGATGGAGGTGCAGGGTCGTTCTACATCAACTCAGCAGGCGCATTAACATCAGAAGCTAACTATTGCAGATAATATGGCATACGTAAATATAGATCAAAGACAAGTCTCTCTGCCACAATACACAACTCCTACTACGGGAAGCACTATTACAGCTAACGATGGAGCAAACTTAAAACTTATTATCAATCCTGCAGGAACATTATTGACATTGACACTCAGTCTTAATGCCTCACCTGTTGATGGTGATGTTATCAATATTTGTTCTTCTCAGGCAGTTACAACATTCTCCATGACAGGAGGAACTATTGTTGGTGCGCTAACTACATTAGCTGCTGCCACATTTGCAACTTATATTTATAACGGTACAGCGAGTAAGTGGTTTAGAAACGGTTAATAATTTAATAAAACATATGGAAAACATAGATCAAAATACAATAGTACAAGCAGTAGATGCAGGGATTCAGGTTACACCACCGCCACCAGACCCGACAGTTTACACGATTGATGACTTTAATGCTGAGAAGGCTAGACTTTCTAGTCTTATGCAAGGAAGTCTTGATCGTGTAACAGCAGCTAATGTCACTCAAGCGAGCGTAGTAGCAACTGAAACAGTGGTTCAACAGAAGTTACAGGCTAGGATAGATAAAGTTCAGGAGGGAATAGATTCTTGGATGGCAAAACAGCCACAATAATGAATATTCATGGAACCATCTTTTTTACAAATTTTACCTCAGCTAGGCGTAGGTTCACTAACCATAATTGCTTTGGTATGGGTAACGAGCGCATTTCTGAAAGAAATATCTAAAAAAGATCAGCTTAATGTTAAAAGGGAAGAAATTCATTTACTCTCACTTCATGAAAGAGATATCGCTTTTAGGGAATTGGAAAAAGAAGTAAGAACAAAGATCCTAGATCAACTCAATCAAAATAGCGTGGTTATGGGACAATCAACTTCAATTATGAGCAGGGTACTCGACCGGCTCGATACAGATAGATTAAATTATAAATAATATGCTAAGTAAAACCATTGCACAATTAAAAGCGGACATCACTCCAAAACTCAAGGGTACTTCGCTTAATCAAGTGACGGATTTTTACAGCACTGCACAAACGGCAGCAAATCGTATGCTTGCGAGAATTGACACTGAAGAAACAAGAAGGACTGTCACCATGTCTACTCCATTCTTTGATAATGTGAATGATTACGCTCTTGTGAGTGATTATAAGCGCATGATTGATATTCGTCCTCAAACTAATAGAAAGAATCAACCGGGACGATCTGATTTTACTCAGACTACACCAAGACAATTCAGCGAAAAACTTACTCCGAATTCTTTCTCCATAAAGTATAATAACGGAGTGCGAAGTCTTCAGGCTCAACGTCTTCCGGCCGGTAATGTCATTACAATGGATACTTTTGATACTCCAACAGCAAACGGATCTTGGAGCGCTGAAGGGGATGCATCCGGTCTTTATACTGAAGTATTAAATTACGTTGAAGGAAACGGTTCAATGGGTTTCAATCTTTCAGGAATAACTGGACTAGCGGACGTGGTAAACTCAACATCCCCGATTATCGATCTTTCTTCGTTCTTATACGAGGATTCTTCCTTTTTATTTTTCTGGATCCCTGTAGGATTTTCTTCCCGATTCACGAGCTTTAATCTCTTGAGAGGATCGAGTGCTCTTAACTATAAACAGGTATCAGTCACTTCTCGAGCGGACGGAACAGCTTTCACCGATGGATGGAACTTCCTTCGTTTCGATTGGAATCAGGCAACCAATTCAGGATCTCCTGATAACACCCTTAACACCTACAGGCGTTTTGGTATAACTTATACCACAGGGGTTGCAATAAACGGGTGTCTTTTGGATAACTGGACTGATTCATTGGGAAATCTATATGAAATAGAATATTATTCAGAGTGTATTTTTAGAAGTGCAACAGGTATTTGGAAATACGCCCCAACCGATGATAGTGATATTCTCTGTGTCGGACCTAATAGTTATGAAATTTTAAAGACAGAAATGATGGTTGATATAACTCAAATCATTCGAACGGGGAGTATTAGGCAGACAGAATTAAACGACTGGCGACTTATGTTAAATGGCCAGCCTCAGTCTCGTTACGTGAAAGATCCTCCCTATCATGGACTATACGGGGATTATCTTTCTCGATTCCCTTCAAGCGCTATTACTACCATTACGGAAAATTATGTGTTTGATCTATAACCATCATGTCATCAAATCCAACAAGAGAATCATCACAGCAGGGAGACGATATGTTTGGTCTTATTTCACGTTATTCTTCCTACGTTTCCAAGCCTGAAATAACGGATCTTCTTCCTAATTTCTTGGTTAAAGGATCTCAGAATGTTCTTATTGATTATGCTCAACGTGTCATATCTCGAAACGGTTTTACTCTTTATAATCAGGCGAACACTGGAAAGGGACCAATTAAAGGATCCTACGACTGGCAGACTTCGACAAATAAATTTTTCAATTTGAGGTCTTATGATCAAAACCTTGAGTTTGATTGGAACGGTACCTATAATGTTTTGCTCTCTAATTTGCTCAGTCCGAAGTTACAATTTACAAAGGTTCTTGATTTCAATGAGCAGACAGATGTTCTTCTTTTTGTGCAGGGTGGTCAATACATGCAAAGATGGTCTGGAGGGGTTTCTAAAATAAGAAAATCAACTGCAACAACTCTTACAAAACAAGGAGTTATTACTGATACTACTATTGTATTTACAGCGGGTACCACTGGTACAGTTGCCCCGACAATAACCGATACTGCTGCAAACTTTTTGAATGCGGGTTTTGCTACGGGTGACACTTTGACGGTTGTAGGTTCTACAAATAATAGCAGAAACTTTACCATAGGAACCGTTACCGCAGATACTATTACGCTTATCATGAGCAATATCTTAGTATCTGAAGCGGCAGGGCCTTCAATAACCCTTCATAATGGCGAACCGACATGGAAGTCTTCACGATTTTTTTCCACTATTAACGGAAGAAAGTTTACCTATAAAGGAGTGGATTATTTTTATTCAGGAGGAGAAACTACTGATACATTAACTGCTATTGGTCTTGCAAACGGAACGAGCTTAGGAAGCCCTTCGATCAGTAACGCTACGCCTGCGGTTGTTACCTTGGTAGCTCATGGATTGGTCGCCGGTGACGTAGTAACTTTTAAAACAGCAGGCACTCTTCCTTCTCCTCTTGCGATTAATACTCCATATTACGTTATTGCTGCAGGTCTTGATCCAAATGATTTTGAAATATCTACTACCTTAGGAGGTACCGCAATAAATACTACAACGGTAGGATCAGGAATCCATACATTATACAAAGCAACTCCTAGTCTTTCTTCATCTGTAGGGGATTCAGTATGGCAGACGGCTGATTCTATTTCTTTGCCAACCGATATTATTACTCCTTTTCCCTACTTTTATCCAAATAAAATTCAGTCACAATTAAATTCAGTCATATTGGGAAGCGATACTCATCTTATGACTTTCGGATCTTCCATTTCTGATTATACAAATTTTGCACTTACAAGCCCACGAGCTCCCGGCGATCCATGGCAGAAACCTTTGACAGGAGGGCCTTGTCAGGCGATTATTCCGGTTGATACGGATAGCGATATCTTGAACATTCAAAGTAACCTTGTATTTCAATCAGGTTTTGATGTGTTTGATAAAGTTGATTTTCACATGTCACAGGATAATACTCAAGAACTTCTTCGAATATTTCAATATAAGAATGCTCGGGGATCAGGCATTGCATCGGCCAATGCTTTTTGCACTATCAAGAATGCTACTCCATATATTTCAAACGAGCCTTCTCTTGATTTTCTTGGAAAACTAGAAAGTATTGATGGAAAGAATAACACTCCTCTTTCAGACCCGATTAAGGATGATTTTGATTCATATGATTTTACCGACTGTAATATCATTTACTGGAAGCGCGCTTTGTTTATTTCTCTTCCGGTTGAAGGATTAGTATTGATCTACGACCTGATGCGAAACCTTTGGCAACCTCCTCAGACTATTCCGGTTGGATGTTTCTCTATCATTGCCGGGCAATTATATGGACATTCTTCCGTTACCAACGAGACTTATAAATTGTTCACTGGAACAAATGACAACAGTATACCTATTCCTCAAATTGCTAGATTCGCCTATAACAACGGAGGCAATAGGAGCTCAATAAAAAATATGAGCCAATATTGGTCAGACGGTTATATCACACCGAACGGTCAACTTGGATATACTATAAACTATGGTTTTGCCGGATCTGATCATGTTTCGCCTTTTACTATTTTAGGAAGTGATAACTCAATAGCTTCTTCTTCAACGGCAAACCCTCTCGGAGAATTGGATCTGGGGAATACTATCATAGGTGGATACTCTCCTTTTCCTCTCGCTGGTATCATCGGAACAAACTCCCCAATGCTTCGCTTTTATCAAATTGATTCAATCCCCCCAAGGGATTACATAGAAAACTATGTGGAATATACCATGAATACGCTTGATGGACAGTTTGCCTTGGTAGCACATGGATCGAATCAGTTTTATGCAGGTACAGTTAGCGTTACCCACACCAAGTAATTATTAACCATGGTATAATTTTATGAACATGAAAAACAAATTTAAGAAGATCGTTTCTGGTTTATTAATTGGTATATTTAGTCTTTCCATAGGAGGATTGATTGCGAATGCAACTCAAAATTTCACTCCTGTTCAGGTCACGCAACCGTCATATTTGAAATTGGGAATCGGGCCAAGCGATACTTCAATAAGGATCACTGGGCTCTTGAGTAATACAACATTGCTTACTATGACCAATTTTGGGATAAAAGGATACGGGACGCTTGATCCTAACAATTCAGGTAATTCAGAAACAATAGATTTTACGGGCATAGTAAACAACCTAGACGGAACTGAAACATTGACCGGAGTAGATCGAGGAATCAGTAACGTATATCCCTATACAGCAAGTGTATCGAACACTCATTCGCATTCTGCAAACTCTATTTTTGTCGTTTCAAACACAGCTCAGTATTATAGTAACTTTCTCTCAAATATCAATGACGCTACAATCACTTCAAGCTATATTTACAGCTCAACCACTCCTCCTCGTTATGATTTTGATCCTGTATGGGGAAGCTTTTCAAATGAATCTTTGGCATCAGTCGCTTACGTAAATAGCGTTGCTTTTCAGGGGGCTCCTACTTCCACAGAATCAATTGCTGGTATCTCTCGACTCGCAACAAAACTTCAGCAGGCATCAACGACCGACCTTGGAGCAAATATACCTTTGGTACTTCAGGCAAAGTATGCAACCTCTAGCCCCGGTTCAAATGCTGGTTTATTCACGCTCATTCTTCAGAATGATGGAAAGATATCACAGAACGCTCTTAATGGAACATTAGAGAATTATACTTTTAACGCTTCTACTACTTTAGCCGCTACCACGACAATTGCAGCAAGCTCAACAACGACGGCACCGTTGATCTTAAATGGAATAAAATACGGTTTTCCTTCTTCACAAGCAGCTTCCACAACCCTTGCTACTGATGGTCAAGGAAATCTTACATGGTCATTGCCAAACTGGGACCTTATTGCAACCACGACCTTAAGCGGATCGATCGCAACTACAACCCTTAGCTTCCCTGCTCGACAAAATATTATGATTCTAGTAAACGCTTCTGAATCCGCAGCAGTAGGTGGAGGAGTGCTGAATCTACAATTTAATAGTGATACCACAGCAACTTATGGAGCTAACTATACAACAAACAATGGTTCTCTAACCGCTGTTGCTGAAAATACTTTGAAAAATATTGTATTAAATGGTTCAAACGGTACTGTCATCCCTGCTACTGGGGGATTAGCAAGTTTAATTATTGATATACCTTACAATATTGCTGCGCAACGTAAACTTTTCGACTGGAGAATGACATTAGACGGAGGGGCAGCGCTTGCTACTCCTTTCGTTTCAGGAGCTGGTGTTTGGAATAACTCATCTGCGCCTATTACTTCTGTTTCAATTGGTGCAGGATTCATTACCTCAGGATCTCCAACTCTTCAGTCCGGTACCTCTATTCAGGTTTATGGAAGTAAAATATAAATGCCATGCCTCCTGTACTATCTCAATCACAACAGCAAACTACCGACGACGCTTCAGTAGCGGCGGCAAATAAGGCAAATTCCACGTCTGGAAATGGCCCTCAGTTTATCAATGGGAAAGTAGACAGTACAGGTGCTACTGTTGCCCCTCTTATTGTCACGAGTTCAGATTCTCGAAGCACCTATGGATCAAACGTCAATTCATTAAATAAGGCAGTTTCAAGCATTACTCCTCCTACTCCTATCGTACCTCCGGGATCTACGACGGTACAGCAGGGCGGGTCATCTACAACGGTAAAAACTGATACTACAAATCAAAATCAACAACCGCAAAATCAAAATGCCTCTCCTTCAACGTTCACATCAACAGGAAAGCTTCCAAACGGAACACCTATTCAGTACGACGCCACAAGCGGAAAAATGACTGATCCGCAGGGCAATCAATTGTCATACGACATTAATCAAGGATGGATAGATCCAAAAACAGGATTACCTCCTACTGGGCAAGCACCAGATGTAACAGGAAACGGATCTTCAGGAAGCATTGACCCTGCTATTTCAAAGCAATTCAATGATTCAATAAATAATGCCAATGATATTCTTACTCAAGCAAAGTCAAATCTCGCTTCAGCTCAGGCAACCGTTCAAAATGATCCAGCGTTAAATGCTGCATTAACCTCAATCAGCGCAAAATACGATGTTCTCTTAAAATCAATGAAGGATAAGAATTCAATCCTACTTGGTAGATCAGGTTCAGCAATAGGTGCCTTTGGAGGACTTGGCGTTATGAGCCAAAACTTCATGAGTGCTGAAATGGATGCAGCCAACGAGCGACTAGGAAACATTGTTAATAATGAACAATCTGCACTTCTTAAAGCTACTCAGGCTTATAAGAGCGGAGACATTAAGGCCTTAAACGACGCAATGACCGCATACCAAAAGGCAAATAATGACAAGGCGGATATCATCAATAAACTTTCTATCGCAACTGATAAGGAGGTTAAGAACGTTCAGGCTCAAAAGAAAGCTGATCAGGCACAGACTGAAAAAACCTTAAAAGACATTGATACCGATGCAAAAGCATATTCTGCTGGTATTGCAAAAGAATTGAAAGGAATGAGTCCTGAAGATTCACAAAATTTCATCTCAAGCGTGGTAAAATCATATCAGCAGTCAAAAGGGCTTACTGATGATCAGGCGCAAATGTTCACTATGGCTCTTCGTGGATACGCGGCAACCGAACAACAGAAAATAGATAAGGCAGATCTATCGGCTGAAAATACCAAGAACACCATTGATAACAGAAACAAAAAAACAGAGCAGGCACAGCAAAAAATTGACTCTGCAAAAAATAGCAGTTATAAATTCAAAGCTAATTCAGTCACTTCACTCTATGCTGCGGGCAATACTAAGGATTCCATTTCAAAGCTCGAACAAGATATTGGAAAGCTCGGAATCAATACTGTTCTAGCCAATGGTAAGATGGATGACAAGACAAGAAAGATACTGGAAAGCGAGTTTGGGGTACAGTCTCCTCAATCAGCTTCCCCTAAACCGACCCCTTCCCCTAAACCGGCTCAGGACGGAGGTAATCTATAATTTATGGCATACGAAGGAGTAACAACACCTACACCCGCAGCAACACCCGCACAGCCTGCGGCACCTGTTGCCGCGCCTATAAATTCTGATGTAAAAGGATACCAAGGGGTAGACTCTTCTTCGGCGCCCTCTGGATATCAGGGAATTGATACCGCTAGTGCAGCGTCAGCTAAAGGATCTGCATTTGCCTCAGCAAACCCCCCTGTAACCACTCAAGGGGAAAAGGCGGCCTCTCCGTGGGCCGGCGTATCTCCTAACCCTCTTCCTAAATACGAAGATGAAGGAAAATACCTACAGACGCAAGCACCTGTTCTTCAGGTATCAAGCAAGAATCTCGATACTCAATCGAAGACTATCTCTTCAATGCAATCATCTCTTTTAAGCAAGGGGAAAGATTACGATGCGGCGGAAAAAAAGGTTTCTGAACTTAAGGACGCATTGGATTTTTCAGCGAAGAATTTGCAGTCATATAAAAACTACAACCTAAGCGATTCTACAATGGTTGATAGTCATAATAAAAAAGTGGATGAATACAACAAGGCATTGAAAAACTTTAAATCCATTGCTTCGGATTATAAAGATTCTTCAGACACGTACAATGCAAATGTATCAGATTATCAGATGCAAGCGGACAAATACAATTCTGATCTTACGAATTTTCAATCACGGGCAAAATCATTTGGTTCAGAATCTCCATATAATGTATCAACTCCTTTGACCTTTCAGGATCGAAGTTCTTTCAATGAACATATTGGAAAAATTGACGCTAGCAATTTACCGTCTCAGCCTCCGGTAGCAAAAGGACTTTCAGACCAAAGTTTTGGAGATATTTTTAATCTTCCTTTTTATCAAAGCGTATGGAGTGATACTGTCGGGAAAATAAAAGATTTTGTCATTCCTAATCCTAAAAATTCTACTCCGCAGGGAAATTTAGCAACAGGGATAAACGCCATTCTAGGTGTTGCGAATCTCGTGGTTTCTCCCATTTCTTCAGCTTTTGGACAAGTGGATAAGGTCCCCGGCGTTTCAGATGTAACTACAAAGCCATTGGCGAAAGCAACGGATCTTCTTACTCAAACCATCCAGAATGCAGTAGGATTGACCATGGAAAGCCTTAAAGTATCAAAAGAGACTCAGGATATCATCAATAAGCCATTGACTGATATAGCCTCTTTTGCGGCTCAGATCGCTATTGGAGAAAAAATCGCTACCGATGTTACCCCTGCTATCAAAGCAAAAATACTTGATGTTAAAACAGCCCTTACTAAGGATCTCATTACTGAACACACTCCGGGTAAATCGGTATATTTTGACTCAGCTTCCATAAAAGATATTTGGCAGACTGGCAAATTGCTTACGGAAAGTGAAAAGGCAGACGTACTAAAACTTCTTACGGACGACGCATCAAGAAAGGCGGCATTTAAGAACGGAATTTCTGTTGACGTACCGGCCCGTACTCTCGTGATGCTTCAAGATAAACCATATTGGGGTAAGATCAAAGATTATTTCGGTATTCATTCCGATGCTGAAATCGTAAGTGATACAAGACACGGAGAACCTGTAAAGGGGGAAAGTCCTTCTCCTACTGTTGGTAATGACGTAATGAATCAGCATATTCAAGAAGCTTTGGGGAATAAAAAAGCGATAGAAGAATCATCTCCGTCACTTCCTGCTTCAGCAGAGATTCACATTCGAGGGGCAAAGGCTGGAATGGTACCGTCTCTTCCTGAAGAAAAAGGCATATCGCTTACTCCTTATGACACGCCTGAGATAGTGAAAATGCGCGAAGAGCAAAGAAATATAAAACCTACATCCGAGATACAGACCCCGGAACGAGAACAAATGAGAAAAGACATATTGGATAAGACCTATGGAAACGGTGCGCTCAATAAAAACAAGCGCATTGATATTGTCATGGGAGGACCGGGATCAAGAAAATCATCAATGGTAGTAAACCCTCTTGCAAAAGAACACGGAAGCATTATTGCTGATTCAGACATCATAAAACCTCAGCTTCCTGAATTCGGAAAGAAAGGAGAAGGCGCAGGAATCGTACATAAAGAATCTTCTTTGATAAATAGCGATATATTGAATAAAAGCCTCAAAAATGGTGATAATATTGTATATCCTACCGTTGGAGAAAATTTAGATCGATTAAAAACTTTTATAAATAGAGCCTCTTCTCACGGTTACGAAATTCATCTTCATCATGCAGATCTTGATCCTAAAATAGCCATTCCGGGGACTATAGATCGCTGGATAAAGGGGGAACAAGGATTTATTGACCCGTATTATTCACATACTACCATTGGTTTGCTTCCAAAGGAAAACTATGGTATACTTAAAACACATGAAAGCATCAAAACATCACAACAGCATAATACCAACGTCGAAAAAGGAAAATCAGCCGAAGTCACAAGACACAAAGGAGGGGAATTGGAGCGACGGGCTACCGAAGGACCCAAAGAAGTGGACAAATCAGCAGGTGAATCAGCATCCTCACGCGTACATGGAGACTCTAGCGTGTTGGGAGGAGTAGAGAAACCTAAAGTCACTCTTACAGAAGGAGGAACACATGCCATGATCGAGAAAAATGGGCATGTTGCTTTTGTGCAAGACATAAAGAAGGGACAGGATCCTCTTGCTCTATTGGATGATGATCAGGCGAAAAAGCTCGGGGTTAATTTGAGTACCACAAAGGGAAGACAAGAAGCAGTGAAAGAACCGGTCGGAGAAGGAAAGAAAAAAGAAAGCAAGCTGTTTTCACGAGTGCAAAAATCTCTTGAAAATGAATCTCCTACATACCAGACTGTAAGTCTAAAAGAGCAGGCTGAAAAAGCAACTGAATTTGTTACGAACTTCCCAGACAGGGCGGAAAGAATCGTCGAAGGAAAAGAACTTCCACCAGAGGGAATTCTTTATAACACGATCGCCACAGCCTATCGCGAGTATGCTCTTCAGAATAAGAATATGGAGGGGGCTACAAATGCGCTTATCGCGCAAAGCCTAAGGAGCACTCGTTATGGACAGGAAATTGCCTCATTAAAAGGCCAAGCGGATACTAACGGTCCTCTTTATTGGATAAAAAAAGCTCTCGACGAAAGAATGGGGAATGCGGAAAGCGGTAAAAGTGATATCATATATCAAATGAAGAGACAGATTTCAAAAGCAAAGGGAGAATCTCCCGTCACCAAGAGCTCTACCAAGATAGCCGAAACGACGAAAGCGATAAAAAGCTTCTTGACTCGAGATCAACTAAAGATAGACGAAGCTCAGAAGATAATTGATTCACTCATTTGCTAAAATGCTTTGCTTACCAAAATCACAATCAAATAAATTAAAAGAAGCCCTGAAGAAAGGAGATTTTACTATCGGCAATCTCTACAATATGACGAGCGAAGAACGAGCGACGCTTCTCTCTAATTATATTGGAAATGAAATGGCACATATGGTAAACGCTGAATTTGAAAAAGCCATGATATCGAATCAAAAAAAAGCATTGGCAAAATGGGCTGAAAAAACTTTCAATCCAAAGGAAAAAATCGTAAAGGATCGAGTACTCGAGCGAATCAAAAAAATTGAAAAAGTCTTAGACCCGAAGGAGAACGAGGATTTTCTAAAAGACTTGGCCGCTTCAAAACTTAAAATGACCCTCACTCCTGAAGAGGCAAAAGGGATCGTCACCCGGGCGAACAAGCTTCAGGAATTAGCCCCTAAAACGGACGAGAACGGAAACGTTACGAATGTCGATAAGTTTGGCCTTCCTACAAAAGAATACTTTATCGCAAGAAACGAAATGGAAAATTATGTAACCGGACTCAACCCGGCTTCTTCAGTGAAAGTGTTCACTCAGATGATAGGAAGAAACATGATGCTTTTTTCATTGCATACCCCTCTTTTTACCTTGGAAACAAACGTCGTAAACACGCTTCTCGAGGGATTGAATCGAAGATTCTCTTCAGGAAAGGCTATGGGACTCAACGGAGATTTTGCAAAAGAATATGTAAAGAATGCCATCACTATTTATAATAACTCTCATTTTAACGTTTCCGACATGGTAACGCTTGATGATAATAGAATGTTTGGAGAACGAGCGATCCACGCGGAGGGAAAGGGTGCTATAAATAAAATTGGGAGAGTAGTGGATGATATAGTAATAAAAAAGATGCACGGACTTCCTTATGTCGCTTCATCAGCACTTAATTTCGCAGATAGCGCTAACCTCCTTTCAAGCACTATTGCACGACAAGAAGGATTGAGTGGAGAAGAAGCAAAGGCTCGCGCATTGGAACTATTCAAGGATGCCACCTCATTGAGCCCAAAAACGGAATCGGGGGCATCAATAAGGACTCAGGCTCAAGCAGACGCGAAGCGGGCAACCTTTACCAATGATAATTGGGGAGCGCAGACTTCACTTGCCATCAGATCTCTTTTTAACAAATTCAGTGGAGATTTGAGACTCGGAGATCTGGCGATTCCTTTCGCAAAAATACCGGCAACAGCAATATCTCAAGGAATAGATACGGCCGGCGTCGGCATATTCAAAGCGGCATTTGATTTTAAATCAGCGTGGCAGGACTACAAAGAGAATGGAGGAGACAAATCGTCATTTAAAATACCAATACGAAATTTGATCAGGGTTGGACTTGGGATGGCCGCAGCTTACATTATTGCTTCAAACGTCGATAAGGATAATTTCATTGGAGCATACCCTACGAATCCGGGTGAAGCTGATCTCCTTAAGCTTAAGGGAGGCATAGAAAATTCTATAAAAATAGGCGATCACTGGGTATCGCTCGAATATTTTGGTCCCTTGGCACCAGTACTTGCGGGGTTTCTTTATAGCAAGAAATACGGAACGGGAGGATTTAGCAACCTTGAACAATACGGCAAAGGAGTTGCTGAAGGTCTTTTAAAACTTCCCGGCGTATCCGAAATAGGAACAGTATACAATGACATAGCAAATTCAGGACAACAGCCGTCTGCTTCACAATCAGCTAACGCTACAAGTCCGGTCGACGCTTTGCAGAAAACACTTCTTGATTTCATTAAAAGCAGAACAATTCCTGCATTCATTACTGATGCACTTAAAGTAAAGGCTGATCCGGTTAATAATAATATTTTTGGAGCAGTTCATAATGCCCCATCTGCACTTCAGCAGTTTCTTTTTGGAAGCAGGATTTCTCAATCTTATCAGGGACCTATTTTAAGCGAGCTCAATCGTCTTGATGATGCGGGAGTATTGCCATCTTTAACCGACATAGAAAAATCACCGCAAGCGGGGATAATGAAAGCTGGACTTGAGCCGGCAAAATATACTCAGGCAATCAACGATTTTAAGACTGAGTTTAGGGCAAACGTTCAGAAATTAATGAGTAATGAGGCAACGAATCCAAAAAACAACAAGGCGATAGATTATATGAGTGCCACCGACAGTGAAAAGGCAGCAATGATCAATACGCAAAAAACCGCAACTTTAAGCGCTATCATGAAAGATTACGGCGTTGATTCATCATCAATTGCAAACCTTAAGGCAAGCGCATTCGAGGGACACTCTTCAAATTATGGAAATCCGAATGTTGAAAATTTGATGCAATCTCATTCAGATGATGGAACCGTAAAGGGCACCAACCCTAAAGGTGAACCACAGTATGAACGATTCTCATTAACTCAGTCTGAAAAGATAAAGAAAGATCTCTATAACAACGATTCGTACTGGAAAGAAAACGGATATTCCATTAGCGATACGCAATTGGATCATATCGTACCGATCGAAGCGGGAGGGACAATGACCAAAGATAACCTCATGCTCATAAGCCAAGCGTCTGATCAGGCGAATCAAAGGTTTGAAGACTATCTCGGCCAAAAGTATCGAGCGGGAACTATTTCAAGATCCGACGCGATCACTGCTTCTATAGACTATAAGATCAATAAAACTATTACCTTGAAAGACGTTGAGAACGGAGTATACTAATTCCATGATCAAAAAAAGCATCATCATCATAGCAAACAATCTGAAGTGGGACTTCTCAAAAAAAATGAAGGATATTCAGGATTTTTACAAGGACATAATGGAGATAGAATTTCAGATCGTATATACCAATTTTCAAAATATTCCTTTATCTGAATCTCCTATAATTGATGGATCCTCCGGGGTAAATAAGGTGGTTGAATCATTCACGATAGATCCAATATGGTACGAAAAATATGTGGACTATGTAGCAGAAAAAATACTGTTTGATGCTGTTATATTCGTAGTAAACAAAGCAGATTTATCTAGCAATCTTTTGCCCGGGGGGTTGAATTCTGGTAACTTCAACGGAGTAAACCAGATTACTGTTTTTGTTGATTACGCAGAAGATTCAACAGCAGAACAATCAGGAGTTTTTGTAGGTAACTCTTTTTCATTCCTTGCTTGCCACGAGATAAGCCATTGGCTATATCAGTTATTTAATATGCCAACTGATAATACCCATAAATATTTTTATTCAACAAACCCAAAAGGGGTAATAGACGAATTAAAACCTATGCAATACAATAATATCTTCGAGAAGTGGGCCAAAGCAATTCAAATCCAAGAAGGCGGAAAACCGACAGATCTTAATATGATAAACAATAATCCGGGCAATATCCGTTATGGAG
>JARIHA010000122.1 GCA_029288475.1 Candidatus Tayloriibacteriota bacterium
AATAAAAGATGGGGAAGTTCTTTTGGCTATGAAGAAGAGGGGGTTTGGTATGGGTAAATGGAATGGGGTAGGGGGAAAGCTTAAGGAAGGAGAATCTCTTGAACAGGCCGCAATAAGAGAAGTTAAGGAAGAAATTGGGGTAGAGATTGTCGAGAAAGATCTGGAAAAAATGGCCATGATCTCATTTCGATTTGATCATAAGAAAGAATGGGATCAGGACTGCCATGCGTATGTTACAAGGAAATGGCAGGGTGTTCCGACAGAGAGTGAGGAAATGAAACCGCAATGGTATTCTTTTGATTCTTTGCCTTATGATTCAATGTGGCTTGATGACCCTCATTGGTTGCCACATGTGCTGCAGGGAAAAAAGCTGAAAATGCTTTTCTTTAATCCCGATGATGCTTCTCAAATGCGTCAAAGAGATCTTGAAATTGTAGAAAAATTTTAGAGTTGAAATAAAAAAATAAAATAGGCCAAATAATTGAAACGAAAATCCCACAGCTGTCACTCTGTGGGATTTTTGCTTGACTCCTTTTTCATTCTTTCTTTTTTGCTCCGATGGGGATTGAGAACGTCACTGACGCTCCGTCATTGCTCGGCTTGAAGCCAAGCGTATTGCCCCCAGCGAAAGTGTAGCCGAGACATTCATTCCGTGAGACAAAGAAACCGCTGTCTCCGAAATGAAATCGCCGGGCCTCAATATTACGAAGCAGTTGCTTCGACGGATCTTCCATGGGATTGCCATCGGTATAGCTGTATCCTTGGACGATGCGTACCTTAATGTCACCAAGGCTAAGGGTTCCGAGATCGACCGATGACTTCTGGCCGATAAACGATTCCGCAATATTCTGGGCATGAAGGGAAGTGAGGTCTCCGAAGTGAAAGCTTGCTGTAAGCGCCGCATAATTGGTGCCAACAGAGGCGATTTCAATCCAGATAATTTTTTGCGATCCCGACTCTTGCTGTTCGGCAGGATTCGATGTTGTGTTTGTGACGGCATGAACAGGGCTAGCGTGGCCGGTGATCTCGTCCATTTTTGAATTGAACGAATCCGAGTAAAGGTTTCCGGCACGAGCTGAACTAAAGCCGATGGTGATGATATTTATTGCGGAAAGCAAATAAAAAAGAAAGATGACAAGGTGCTTGTGTGCGCTAAAGGTGCTCATTGAGCCCTCCTTCCTTTGTTAAATTTTACTAACGTTGCTTAAAAACCTTGCATAATTTAACCAAATCTTTCGCCTATTGTCTACGGTATTGCCTGCGCGAAAAAAGGAGAGGTATACTGGATGAATGAAGGAAAAAAAGGGTAAAATAAACGCCGCAAAATCTACGGTCATCAAAAAAGATCAGCAAGCTCAAGGCGACGAAGGTACTATACTCAGCGCAGATTTTTTTGATCGGCCCGTATTGGAAGTGGCACCTCAACTTTTGGGAAAATATTTGGTCAAAGCTTCGGATGATCCGCTTAAACCATACAAAAATAAGGCATACATGATAACTGAAGTGGAAGCATATGATGGACCGCTTGACCTTGCCTGTCACGCGTCAAAAGGCAGGACAAGACGCACCGAAACTCTTTTTGGAAAAGCTGGTCATTGGTATGTTTATCTCATTTATGGCATTTATTCAATGTTGAATGTGGTATGTGAGAAAGAGGGCTATCCCGCAGGGGTATTGATCCGCGGAATAGAAGGGTTTGATGGTCCAGGCAAGGTCACTAAAGCGCTGGGCGTTGATCGTTCTTTGATGGGGAAAATAGTTGCTCCAGAATCAGGCCTTTGGATAGAGGACCGAGGTGTGAATATTCCATTAAAAAATAGTAAAAGAACACCGAGAATTGGCGTAGAGTATGCTGGACCTGTTTGGTCAAAGAAACGTTATCGATTTTTGATTAAATAAGCGTTTAGTAAAAAATAAAATAAAAACTGCCCAGTCAGACCACTTGATCTGCTGGGCACTATGTTTCGGAAATTCACACCATGCTGCCTATTGGCTCGAAGGACCTTCCGTCCGCTTGAGTGCACTCCATGCGAGGTGGCGAGGGTGTCGCGTACGAGAATAAAATGGTTCACGAGGCGGTTCTTCCGTAATTTCCTCGTCTGTTCTTCGGGTCTCTCTGGAGAGAAGGGCATCAAGCGCCGTGACTGGATGGCTGGTGTTGCAATCCGACAGTGCGATCATATGTCTGTGCATAGTTTTATAGGGGGAACAGTGTTAACTAGCCAAGAATAAGTATATTCTTGGCTAGTTAAATTGCAATATTAAAGGTGTTGAAAACTTTCGGTTTTGCAGTGCTTACTTAAAAATACTTTCTACTACTTCTTTTACGTCGCCTCCATCAGCCTGGCCTTTGAGTTCCTTCATCACTGCTCCCATGAATTGTCCAAGCTTTGCCTTGTCTACGGTGCCCATTTCAGCTTTCTTTTTTTCAACTACTTTCTTTATTTCTGCTTTACTCATCATCTTTGGTAGATAGGTCTCAAGGATCTTCATTTCGGCTTCTTCGTCTGTGGCAAGTTCTGGTCGTCCGCCTTTCTTGAATTGGTCAATCGAATCCTTGCGCTGCTTGACTGAACGCTTGATGACGGCGAGCGCGTCTTCATCGGAGAGGGAAGTCTTGCCTTTTGCGATCTCTTCATTCATGAATGCCGCGGTAAGGCCGCGCACTACGGTGAGTTTGAGAGTGTCCTTTGCGAGCATTGCTTCCTTTATTTCACTTTTTATTTTTTCTTGTATTGTCATGATTGTATTGTAGCAAAACTGCTAAAAAGTTGCATTAAGCTTGTGATGAAGAGAATGTGAAGTCAAAAGATAAAAACAGTTGAAAAAAATACTGGCCGTGATAGACTTTTCGGCAGTGGAGTGGAAGTCGTTTATGTTCCATTTCAAAAGTGTAAACACAACGTTCGTTTAAAGGGAAGGGATAGAATGAACACAAGTTCGCTGTTTTCAAGGGCAATGGTTCCTTGTGCCTACGGGCTGGTTTTGTCACTGTACGGCTTCGTTTGTTTGGTCGAGGTGGCTCTTGTGAAAAGAATACATTTTGGTCACGTCAATCAGACGCTGATTTGGTGGGCTCTCTCGCTCGGAGTGTTGGCGGTGATCTTTTTCTTTGCAGCCACGCTTTGCGAGAGAAAGTCGCCAGAGTGCTGGTACTTTTTTTTCGAAAACTACACAGGTCCAATACCTGAAGATACCCTGCGGGCGATGGAAAGGGAACAATTTGAAGTCGGCAGTGAAAAGTCTCCCTATTTTTACCTCATCGTACAAACGGGATCTTTGTTTCAGCTCCGCATTTGCACCGAAGGGGAGAGTTGGTTCATTGCAAACTGGAGCGCACCTTAGCTTCACA
>JARIHA010000173.1 GCA_029288475.1 Candidatus Tayloriibacteriota bacterium
ATTCAATCTTACTTTCATGGCAAAAGAAACAAAAGAAGACAAAAAAGCGAGTTACGGAGCGGCTGATATTACCGTTCTTGAAGGTCTCGAGCCGGTGCGAAAGCGACCGGGAATGTACATTGGTACCACTGGTCCCGATGGTTTTCATCATCTTATTACTGAAATCTTCGACAACTCCCGTGACGAAGCCATGGGAGGATTTTGTAATGACATTGAGATTGCTCTTTTGCCGGGCAACCGAGTGCGTGTGGTAGACAACGGACGAGGTATTCCAGTTGATATTCACAAGCAGACGAAGGTTTCAGCTCTCGAAACCATCATGACCACTCTTCATGCCGGAGGAAAGTTCGGTGGAGAAGGATACAAAGTATCTGGAGGTTTGCACGGAGTGGGTGCTTCGGTTGTAAACGCCCTTTCTATTTTATGTAAGGTGGAGGTTCATCGCGATGGAGGAAAATATGTTCAGGAATACAGCCAGGGTAAAAAGAAAGCTGCAGTAAAGAAGGTTGATAGCTCAAAGCTCCACGGTACTATCACCACATTCGAGCCAGATAGTATTATCTTCGGCGAGCAGAAATTTGATTTTAATCGAGTGGTTGGACATATGCGCCAGCAGGCATATCTCGTGAAGGGGCTTCGCATCAGTCTTATTGATGCACGCGATCACAAGGATCCAGCTTCTCTTGAGGAAGCGCTTGAGGATACGTTCTACATGCGTGAGCTCGGCTTGGAAACGCCATCACAGACTTTCTATTTCGAAGGGGGACTTTTGTCTTTGGTAAAATTTACCAATCAGCTTCTCAAGCCTATTCATAAGAACATTTTTTATGTTGAGAAAAGCGCTGAAGGGGTGGAAAATGTTGAAGTGGCGCTTCAATACGTAGACGATATCTCAGCGCGTATCCTGCCTTTTGCAAACAATATTTATAACAGCGAAGGAGGTACGCATCTCACTGGGTTTAAGACAGCACTTACTCGAACGCTCAATACGTATGCAAGAAAGAACAATTTAATAAAGGAGAGCGAAGACAATTTTACCGGTGAAGACGTGCTCGAAGGACTCACGGCTGTTATTTCTGTAAAGATGCGAGAGATTCAGTTTGAAGGACAGACCAAGGCAAAGCTCGGAAGCATGGAGGCCCAGGGCGCAGTTGCAACTGTTTTTGGAGAAAGCTTCTCAGCTTTTCTTGAAGAAAATCCTGACGATGCGCGAGCAATTGTAATGAAAGTAGTGCTTGCACTCAAGGCTCGAAAGGCAGCCAAGGCAGCCAAGGACAGTGTTCTGAGAAAGGGTGCTCTCGAAGGAATGACTTTGCCTGGTAAGCTTGCAGACTGTCAGAGTCGTGATGCGAGCGAATCCGAACTCTTCATTGTGGAGGGAGATTCCGCAGGAGGTAGTGCCAAAACAGGACGCGATAGAAAGATCCAGGCCATACTTCCACTCCGAGGAAAGATCTTAAACATTGAGCGAGCCCGACTTGACCGCATGCTCGGTTCTGAGCAGATCAAGAACCTTGTGGTTGCTCTTGGTACTGCAATCGGCGACACGTTTGATGTTACAAAGCTCCGTTATCACAAAGTCATTCTTGCAACCGATGCCGACGTCGACGGAGCTCACATCCGAACGTTGATTCTTACTTTGCTTTATCGATATTTCAAACCGCTCATTGAAGGAGGATTTATTTACATTGCCCAGCCGCCACTATACAAAGTGAAGAAAGGCAAGGAGATTAATTATTTTTACAACGAAGAAGAGAAAACTAAATTCTTCGGTAAAGATGTGCCTCTTGAAACGATGGAAGGCGAAGAAGAAAATCCAGATGTTGTTTCTGATGATGAAAATGCAGAAGCCGAAGGCAAGAGTAAAGGAAAAGATAAGGAAGAGCGAGCCCCGAAGGTCTCTATTCAGCGATATAAGGGTCTTGGAGAAATGAAC
>JARIHA010000174.1 GCA_029288475.1 Candidatus Tayloriibacteriota bacterium
CTTATGGAGCGCGAAAGTTGGATTTTAGAAAAGGTTGAATATTTTTTGAAGAGAGTTTCACTTCAAACTGTTATACTGCCAAAAGTAGGGAGAAGGGATTATCTTGCACGAAAAGATGAGGCTTTGGTTTTGGTTAGGGAACGAATTGCGGAATTGAATCAAGGATATGGCTTTGCTTTCAGGATTATTTCCATAAAGAACCAGAAAAGCCGCTGGGGGAGTTGTTCAAGAAGGGGTAATCTAAATTTTAATTTCAGGATCATATTTTTACCACGGGAATTGCAAGATTATCTTATTGTCCATGAACTTTGCCATTTAAAAGAATTGAATCACGGGAAGAATTTCTGGAGGCTTGTTGGCGAAATGGTCCCTGAATATAAGAAATTACGCAAGCAATTGATGAGTTTGGGAAGCACCAGTTAGACATGCTATAATCGTTACGCTATGAATACAAAAATCACACCAGAACTAAAAACAACCATGCTTATTGTTCTTGATGGTTGGGGCTATCGTGAGGATTCTACTCACAATGCCATTGCAGCTGCAAAGACACCTTTTTTCAATAAGATCTGGAAGGAATATCCGCATACGCTTATTGAAGCGAGCGGGCTGGCAGTAGGTTTGCCTGAAGGTCAGATGGGAAATAGTGAAATTGGGCACACTACTATTGGAGCGGGGAAAATTATTGATACTGATCTTGTGCGTATTGCCAAGTCGATAAATTCTGGTGACTTTGCAAAGAATTCTGCTTTTCAACAGCTTTTTGCTCATGTAAAAAGCCATGATTCAGTTCTTCATATAAAGGGATTGGTAAGTCAGGGTGGGGTACATTCCCATACCGATCATCTCCATGCTTTTTTGAAAGCGGCTAAAGAAGCCGGTATTACAAAAATCGCTATTCACGCATATACAGATGGGCGAGATACAGGGCCGCAAAGCGGAGCTGGTTACTTGCGGGAGTTGGAAACAGTCATTGACGATCTAGGAGTTGGCTTCATTGCCAGTGCCTCGGGACGTTTTTATGCAATGGATCGAGACAACAACTGGGATAGAGTAAAAAAAGCCGAGGATGCGATCTTTGCTGGCAAAGGAAATGTGGTTGGTGTAAAAAAGCCAAGTCAGGTAATGGAGGAGCTGTATAAAAAAGGAATCGTTGACGAGCTTCTTGAGCCCATTATTTTCCTAGATGAAAATGGCAAGTCATATTCTATTGGTAAAAATGACGGTGTGTTTTTCTTCAATTTTCGTTCTGACCGCGCGAGGCAGATAAGCAAGAAAGTAGTGGAACAGGTAGAAAAGCTCAATCTATGCTTCGTTACGCTTACTGAATACGACAAAAAGCTTGAAGCTATGGTTGCATTTGCTCCAGTTTCTATTGAGACGACTCTTGCGGCCGAAGTTTCCAAAGCTGGCCTTACTCAGGCTCATATTGCGGAGACAGAAAAGTTTCCTCATGCTACTTACTTCTTGAATGGTGGTAAGGAAAAGCCTCATGAAGGTGAGGTCCATCTTATGCTTGAAAGTAGAAAAGATGTTCCTACTCACGATCTTGCGCCAAAGATGCGAGCGGAAGGAATTGCTGATCAGGCTATCGAGCAGATAAATAAAGGCACGCATTTCATCTTTATAAATTTTGCCAATCCTGACATGGTCGGGCACACGGCGAACGTACCTGCCATTATCGAAGCAGTTGAGGAAGTTGATTTCCAGCTCAAGCGAGTTCTCGAAGCTCTTGAGAAAAAAGGCGGTATAGCGTTTGTGACCGCGGATCACGGAAATGCAGAGGTCAACATTGATCCTGTTACTGGAGAAAGGCATACTGCACACACAATAAACCCAGTGCCTGTTGTGCTTACTTCAAAAGATTTTCAATTTATAGAGGCTGGTAAATATAAAGGATCTCATGCATTGTCTATCGGCACCTTGGCTGATATTGCTCCAACTATTCTTAAGCTCATGAATATAGACAAGCCGAAGACCATGACAGGAAATAGTCTGGTGTAGTTATTCTTTTTGGATGGTATACTTAAGGACAACAGGTCTTTTGTTATTTACTTTATGCAAAATAAACTTCAAATAAACTTCTTCTATGTTCTCCTGATCGGGGTAGCGATTCTCCTTCTTTTTATTTTCCTGCCATTTTTCCAGTCTCTTTTTCTGGGAGCAATGCTCTCGATCATCTCCTATCCGTTCTATCTTAAGATGGTAAAGCCATGCTTCGGATCAAAAAATCTTGCCGCAGGCATTACTACCGCGCTGCTTTTCTTTATAATCATTATTCCAGTAGGGATTCTTCTGTATTTTTTGATTGGTGAAGGAAGGGATTTTTATAATTATTTTGCCAATGGAGGCGGAAGTGTAGCCCTCATGGACTATGTGGGTCGCGGTCAGATCCTGCTTAATAGAATTCTTCCCGATAATTTGGTCCCTGAGACCACTTTGGGGGATATTCAAAATTATCTCAATTCTATATACGGATGGGCGGGAAGTCACTTCACGAGTATCTTTAGTAATGCAATATCTTTTCTTATTAATCTATTCATTTTCCTCCTCTCCGTATTCTTTTTTCTTCGAGATGGAAAAAAGTTTAAGGACTTGCTCGTAAAGCTCAGTCCGCTCAACAATGCTCATGATGAGAAGCTTCTTCATACAATGGCGCTCTCTGTGCGTTCAGTAGTCAAAGGATCCTTATTCGTCTCCATTGTACAAGGACTTCTCACAAGTATTGGTTTTTGGATTTTCGGTTTACAGTCGCCTGTATTGTGGGGATTGATCACTATGGTTGCCGCACTTCTTCCTGGTATTGGAGCATTCTTTGTTATTATTCCAACGGCGATTTATCTCTATTTCTCAGCAGGCATCTGGTTTGCGGTCGGATTTTTCCTTTGGGGTAGTATGGTAGTAATCGTGACAGACAACTTTCTCCGTCCACTTCTTCTCGAAAGAGGAATTAAAATTCATCCTTTCCTCATTCTTCTCTCCGTATTTGGTGGGTTCGGTCTTTTTGGAGCACTTGGCTTTCTTATAGGCCCCATTATCCTCAGTCTTTTCTTTGCCTTGATGGAGATACATCCAGAAGTAATTTCGGTCAATAAATAAGTTTAGAAAATACCTCATGTTCTTCCATCTTTTGGCACACTATAAATACACAGCGCTCTTTCTCGGGCTCTTTGTGGGTGGAGACACCGCTCTTCTTGTTGGTATTTATTTTTCCCTCATTGGCGTGATGTCCCTTTGGTATGTGGTATCGCTTGCTTTCATGGCGTCTCTTTTAGCTGATTCTGTTTGGTATTGGGTGGGTATGAGTCTCACCTACGAAAAGATAAAGAGACTGCCATATTTCCGTAATCAGGTTAAGCAGGTCAATGCGATGGAGTCTTTTCTCAATAAACATGCACTTAAGGCAGTATTTTATTCAAAGTTTGTGTATGGGGCGCGTACGATCATACAAATAATTGCCGGTGCGCATGGAGTGAAACTTTCTAACTATTTTACTATCAATGTGACAGGTACAGCTCTATGGATAGCGGCCTTTCTTCTTATAGGAAAGACTCTTGATGCCAATCTGCAGGCATTCAGACATGTTGCTCATGGAATTGAGTTTGTTTTTGCAATTATTGTTATCTTTGTGGTTATCATACATATTGTGGTAAAGAGTATTGTTGCAAAAAAAATCGCTGATATAAAATAATTTGCCGAGATCTCCTTTGTCCGCTGGATAAAAAACGTTCTTTTAGGTAAGATTAGAGGATGAATTTTTTCTCTAAAGCTGATAAAAAAATGATCGTGGTTACGCACAGTGGTGGTTTTCATCCTGATGATGTTTTTGCTCTGGCTACCCTTTGTCTTTTTTTAAAGAAAGATTTCACTATTATCCGTACTCGTGACGAGGCTGTTATTGCAAAAGCTGATGTTGTTGTTGATGTTGGAATGGAATACGACCCGCTGCGTAAGCGATTTGATCATCATCAAAAGCAAGGAGCTGGAACGCGTTCGAATGGTATACCGTATGCTTCTTTTGGATTGGTTTGGAAAGAATACGGGGCTGAGGTCTGCGGTTCTGAAGAAGTTGCCTTGATGATCGATAAAAAATTGGTTCAGCCTACTGATGCGGATGACAATGGGGTACCGATCATGAAGCCTGTTCTTGAAGATGTAGCTCCTTACACTATTGCTGATGCTATCTTTTCTTTTGTGCCAAGTTGGGACGAAACAAAAGCGACTATGGACGAACGTTTTCAAGAGGCAGTTGATCTGGCACTTGGAGTGCTGAAACGGGAGATAGAAAAAGCTCGAAGCAAGCATAAAGGCATATCTCGGGTAGAAAAAGCTTACGAAGAAGCTTCAGATAAGCGTATTATTGTTCTTGATGAAAAATATTCTTGGCGGGAAACTCTCCGAAAGTATGCCGAACCTCTTTATGTGATTACTCCGGATAAAGAGAATAATACATGGCATATCGGTGCGGTCAGTGAAAAATTTACCTTTAAAAATAGGAAGAATTTTCCAGCTGCTTGGGCCGGAAAACGAGACGCTGAAC
>JARIHA010000176.1 GCA_029288475.1 Candidatus Tayloriibacteriota bacterium
TTCTTCATGGCAGGGCATTCAAACGCCGCACGGTCAGTGTGTATTTGCAGAAGAAGTAAATCCAATATCCCTTTTCAGTTACATTGATAAAATCAATTAAATAGTTTATTCTTGATAAATTGCCAGGGTTTAGAGTATGCCGTTGTAGCTCAGTTGGCAGAGCACGTCATTGGTGGGTCGTAAACCCCTGCCCACGCACAGAGTAATTTGTGCGTGAATCCCGAATAACGGTTAAAGACCTTTAATTAGGTTAAGACCGTGGCGCGAATCTTGCGCCCGAACGACTGACAAGGGTCTCCAAGAATGGAGAAAGATACAGTCTAGTCCTCCCGTAAGGAGAGGTGTAAACGAATGACGAGGTCAGCAGTTCAATCCTGCTCAACGGCTCATGAAAAAAAGAACAGTGCTTTTGTTTGGAGACAGTATTACTCACGGGGCATTTGATGCTGAGGCTGGAGGCTGGGCAAATCGCATCGGAGCACTGGCTAATGAAGTTAGTATCAAAAATAACTTTCATCCCGTTGTGAATACTTTCAATCTTGGCATAGGAGGAACTACTACTGAAGACCTTTTGACTCGTCTTGAATTTGAGACGCTGCAGAGAGTAGGAAAAAATGATGAAGCTGTTTTTGTATTTGCCTTCGGTAGTAACGACATGGCTGTTCTTGGAGAAACCGGCAAGCATGCAGTATCAAAGGAAGATTTTGCAATAAATATTTCAAAAATGATCACCATCGCTAGGAAATTTTCTGATACTATAGTATTTTTGACTATGCCTCCGGTGGTAGAAGCTATCACTAAGCATGTTGGCTCAAATGCGAAAGGTAAGTCACGCATCGAGGCAGATGTTGTAGAATACAATGCGGTAATAATGAACGAGTGCGGAAGCCAGAGTGTTGATGTGATCGATGTTCACGAGGAATATGTAAAGGGCGAGTTCGTTAATCTGTTTGTGTCAGATGGCTTACATCCGAATGCAAAGGGTCACGAACTTATTTTTACGGAAGTGAAACGATATTTTGAAGGGAAGGGTATTTTGTAAAACAAGCCACCTTAGCTCAGTTGGTAGAGCACCACTTTCGTAAAGTGGGGGTCCGCAGTTCGATCCTGCGAGGTGGCTCAACCATTTTATTGATGAGTGTTGTATATTTTTATACCCGTGTTACTATTGTCGAGTAAAATATAGCACGAAACTACGCGGGGCGATGCCGTCGGGGAATGCGCAATAATGAGGGTTTACTCCCTCTTAACTTAAAGACTGGAGGGTGGGCCAGTCTGGCCATAGGGCTCTAAGTATTGCGCATTTCTCCGGCGGTTTTTTCTTTTGACGGATTTATGGGCTAAGCTTGCTTTTTTTGTGAAAAATGGTACTATTTCATTAGTTGCCGGAGCCAAGTTTGTTACGGATTGTTTCCGTCCGAATGACACCGACAAGGTAAACAGAAGGTGTACGCAATTAATTGCGTTTTCACAAACATTCGGTCAAGCTGCCCTCCGGCGGCTTTTTTTTGTAAAAATTTTTGTTATACTCACTCGTATGGAACCAGATCAGGACAAACAAAAAGATAAGCAAACTCCAGAACAAACTCGGGTAATGACTCGCATTACGGAAATAGAGCAGGCAATGCTTGATCCTGAACTTTGGGCAGACAAGCATCGTGCCCAAACTCTCATTAAAGAACTCGCTGAACTCAAGGAAGAGTTAAAGGATCTTGCCTCAGGCGGTAAAGGAGGGAAGTATGACAAGGGTAATGCAGTTATCACTATTTTCTCCGGAGCAGGGGGTGAC
>JARIHA010000139.1 GCA_029288475.1 Candidatus Tayloriibacteriota bacterium
GATTACCGCCTTTTTTTGAAGAGAGCATCATTTGCTCTCCATCAGGGTTTTCTTTCATTGTTTCTCCTGTCTGCGCGCTGCATGCCGCGCATTTAGGGTTGAAATGAACGATCTCTCTGTCTCACTATGCACGCGTATGCACTGCCTAAAGATCATTCATCATGAATGTTAGTGCATAGGAATTCATTGTCAATCAGTGGATAAAGCTGGGAATAGATCGCGTCTGCGCAATGCTACAATATCAATATGTCGCACAATATTAATGCCCTCAAACAGCAATTCCTCGAATATATTGAGATCGAGAAGGGTCGTGGGGTTAAAACAGTCGAGAATTATGACCACTACTTGAAGCGGTTCATCTCATTTTCCAAGGCAAAGTCCCCTGCTGATATCACAGAATCCGTTGTGCGCGATTTCAGGCTATGGCTCAATCGTCAGTCTTCTACCCGGGAAAACAAACGCATCCCTGCCGCTACGCTCAAAAAGAAAACTCAGAATTATTACCTCATTGCCCTGCGTGCATTTCTCAAATATATGGCCAAGAAAGGCGTAAAAAGCCTTTCTCCGGAGCAGATCGAGCTCGCAAAGGTTGGCGAACGCCATATAGATCTTATATCTACCGATGAATTGTCGCGTCTGCTCGATGCTCCGACAGGCTCCGACCTTAAGTCGCTTCGAGATAGAGCCATTCTTCAGCTTCTCTTTTCAACCGGCCTGCGCGTATCTGAGCTTTGTTCCCTGTCGAGCGATATCGATCTTCATGCGGATGAGATGTCAGTTCGAGGCAAAGGTGACAAGGTCCGCGTCGTTTTCCTTTCGGATGAGGCCAAAAAGGCTGTTAAGGAGTATCTCGACAAGCGGACGGATACGGATGATTCCCTCTTTGTGAAGGTAACCGGCCATGAAAAGGCTGAAAAGGAGGAATTAAGGCTGACGCCGCGTTCTGTTGAGCGTATCGTGAAACACTATGCCATCAAGGCTGGTATTTCCAAAAAAGTGACACCTCACGTGATACGGCACTCGTTCGCCACTGATCTGCTGCGCAATGGCGCGGACCTGCGCTCTGTCCAAATGCTTCTCGGCCACGCAAATATCGGAACTACCCAAATTTACACGCATATTACCGATAGTGAGCTGAGAAACGTCCACAAAAAGTTTCATAACAAGAAGAAATAGGATAATAAAGTGGTTTCACAAGAGATTATTTGATTTTGCTCGCTTTTCTTCCCTGCTCAAATTACAATAGCGTCATGCGCATCATATCCTGGAACGTTAACGGCCTACGCGCCAATGTAAAAAAGGGCGGTTTTGATTGGTTTCTGAATGAATCTCCCGATATGTATGCCATTCAGGAGGTCAAAGCCGAAGCTGAGCAGCTTGAAGAAGGCGTACGCAACCCAGATGGCTATTTCTCATACTTTGATCACTCAAAGGGTCGTAAGGGCTACAGCGGCGTTGCTGTGTATACAAAGATTAAGCCAGAAAAGGTGGAGTACGGCATGGGAGCGCCTGAATTTGATCAGGAAGGCCGATTCCTAGCCCTCTTTTTCAAAGAATTCGTACTGCTCAACATCTACTTCCCTAACGGCGGCGGCGGACCTGAACGTTTGAAGTTCAAACTGAAATATTACGACCTTTTCCTCGACTATGTGAATGATTTAAAGAAGAAAGGTCACGAAATAATCTTTTGCGGAGACATAAATACTGCTCATTCGGAGATTGACCTGTCCCGACCCAAAGAAAATGAAGGAAATACAGGCTTTTTGCCCATTGAGCGCAAATGGCTCGATAAAGTTGTGTCGAACGGTTATGTTGACGCTTTCAGGCACTTCTACCCTATGGAAATAGGCAAATACACGTATTGGGACATGAAAACATTCGCCCGTGAGCGAAATGTAGGCTGGAGGATCGATTATTTCTTTACCTCCCCTGCCCTGGTGAAGAAAATAAAGAAAATATCAATCATGGACGAGGTTTTAGGATCTGACCACTGCCCTATTGAACTGGTACTGGATTAACTGCCGAGGAAAACTCGGCAGTTTTCGTATAAATGGAACTATACAAAATTAGATATGGAAATGCCGCATTCGACGAATCCTGAGAATGATTGGAATACGCACGAATGCGGCAGACATCGAACTAGAAGTCTGAAGAATAAAGGAACAAATGGGTCCACAGACCCTGGCGGATTCAAAGACGAATCCGATTTCTATCCAGACAATTCCTTAGCGTGCCAACGTGCAGTTTTTCTTTTTAAATTAAGAGCTCCCCTGTAAGGAGAACATAAGGTTGAACAAAAAGAAATTTGCGTCGACATTGTTCCTAAGCAATTGAAGGTTGAAATTTTAAAAACTTCTTCAAGACTTCATGAGTGAAAAGCACTAAGCCCTACCCAGACTATTTGAAAGAGCATATTTTACTTTGTCTGGATCGCAGAGAAATAATACCGAATCTCGAACTCCCATTTAAACTTTATTCAGTATTATTTTTCTGCGATCACCTCGGATGACAAATTGTTTCTGTGACTATTTTATGTCCTTTATAAGTTGTCGTAAAGGACATAGCTGTGGATAACTATGTCTTTTATAAATATTGTTCTTGTCTGATAAAGATAAAGGTCAAAAAATGCCCTAGATTAAGGGCATTTTAAGATACGTGGTGCTTGTTGCGAATTTCTTGAATATTTTTTTCTTCTTCTTTTTCCTTCTTTTCCTTCCCCTTTTCTGCGAGTTTTTTGAGATCAGCTTCCGGCAATGCGAGTAGTTCTTCTGTCCTTTTGCCAAGATATTCTTCGGTGTTTAACTTTGGATCCTCCAGTACTTCCTCAAGCAAAGCATTTAGAACGTAGCCGATCTTCGGTCCTGCAGGCATATTCCCTATTTCCATGATCTTCTTACCGTCTATCTTGAGCATTCCCACTGAAATAGGGTCATGCATAGCCTCTTCAAGCATTGCCTTGTATTTCCTTAGGCGGTAAGGGTTTTCCTTAGGCCTGCCTGTTCCTATACGGTCACAGACACGTACGTTCATCAAATCCCATATATTCTCCTTTCCAACGTTAACAACCATCCTGCGCACTGCGGAAAGGCTAATTTGCTCGGTATCAGAGAAAAACATGTGCCAACGGACCAACTTAGTCACTTTTTCGATAGTTACACGTGAAAACCTCATTCTTTCGAGGATCTTCCGTGTTTCACGTGAACCAACTACTTCATGGCCATAGAAAGTGACCTGATTTGTCTCACGTGAAACACCTTTGGTCTGTGGTTTGGCAATGTCGTGGAATAA
>JARIHA010000149.1 GCA_029288475.1 Candidatus Tayloriibacteriota bacterium
ACCCCAAGCTAAGAGTGAGGGTCTGTGGAGAAGTTTTTTCTTGTCCGCTCTTTTATTTTTCTTGTGCGGTTTATTCAATGATACTAGATGACGTTGACTACCTTCTTTATTGATACTGAGTTGTCGAAATTTGTCTTTCGCTTTGTCTTGAATTCAACAACACCTTCTTTTATAGCAAAAATAGTGTGATCTTTTCCTAGGTCAACGTTTTTTCCAGGGAGGATTCGGGTACCTCGCTGTCGAACGATGATTGAACCAGGATATGCTTTTTCACCAGCATAAAGCTTAATACCCAAGTACTTTGGGTTTGAATAGGTAAGGTTTTTTGATGAACCGCCGGCTTTTTTTGTTGCCATAGTTTATTATTTCTTCATTAAAACGTTAATCTGAAACGATAGAATCAGTGAAAATGAGTATACGGCATTTTATCGAGAAAAGCAAGTTTTCCCATGGGTTAGCCATATTTCTACTCTTGGGTAGCCTTTTGGTAGGCGTATTTAAGCTTATCACACTGGAAAAAGCCAGAGAGCCGATCAAGATAGAAGAAAATCAATACCTTACCCCAGGTGCTATGGGTGGAATGTATCTTGGCTCAAAAAAGTCTCATAAGTACTTTTATCCATGGTGTGTTACGGCTCTTAAGCTCTTGGTGGCTGATCAAGTATGGTTTTCGAGCAGGGAAGAGGCTGAAAGCAGAGGGTATGTGATAGGGAGGTGTGAAGGATTGAAATAGTAAAAAATGCGTTATAATTAAAGGCATGATTATCGTAGATAGTGAATGGTCTGGCGTAGATGCTCATAAGAATTCTTTATTAAGTATTGGTGCTATTGATTTTTCCGATCCCACCCGCCAATTTTATGGCGAATGTCGTATGTGGGAAGGAGCACATCATAATCCCGAAGCGCTTGCAGTAAATGGCTTTACGGTAGAGCAGATAACTGATCCAAAGAAAAAGAGCGATGGGGAACTGCTGGCTGAATTTATTGCCTGGGCAATGAAATCCAAAGAACATACTATTGGAGGACAAAATCCATCCAATGATGTTGAGTTCATGGAAGCTACTGCTCATCGGTATCATATAGATTGGCCCATGGCTCATCGGGTTTTCGACCTCCATTCCATAGCTTATTTTCATATGCTGAAGCGAGGCATAACGCCGCCAGTGCTCAAAGGTCATTCTGATCTCAATCTGGATAAAATTCTTTCCTATGTGGGCATTCCAACCGAACCAAAGCCGCATAATGCGTTAACCGGAGCAAAAGTTGAGGCAGAAGCCTTCTCCCGGCTCTTCTTTGACCGGCCTCTTTTGTCTGAGTTTTTGTCTTACCCCTTGCCATGGATGAGTGAGGATAAAAACAAGTAACAAAGCTCGACAATTGTCAATGCTAACTTTCCAAAATACCCTTATTTTATAAGGGTATTTTGCATTTGACAAGCGGGTAAAAGTCCTGTCTGGTATTGACAAGCAATTCATAATATGCTACTATTTTAGGAAATCAGATAACCTCTGGTTTTTTCATTTGTTGAGCAGCTTGTACGTCAACAATAGCAAACAGATGAATTATCTATAAAAATATACTCAATTGCCATTATCAACTATTATTTTATCGCTTGTCACGAGTCTGGCACTTCAAAATCCAGTTGCGGCAGTAAACAATGCGAGTAATAACACCTCAACTAGTCCAATTTTGGCGACCACAAGTGTAGTAGTAGATCAGCCAATTGTCGCTGACGTTACTGCGGAACCGAAGAAGACTATTACTGTCGAGGAGCAGGTAAGAGCTTATTTTAGCGACATACCAGTTCTTATTGATGTAGCTCGCTGTGAGTCTACCTTTCGACAGACAGATACAGATGGAAAGGTGATTCGAGGTCTCGTAAACCCAGAAGATGTAGGTGTGATGCAAATTAACGAACATTATCATAAGGAAAATGCAGAACATCTTGGCTATGACATTAACACTCTTGATGGAAACATTGCATTTGCTCGGCACTTGTACGGCATATATGGTACAGAACCATGGTCAGCGTCTCAAAAATGTTGGGATAAGACTGCAAAATAAGATTTTTTAATCATACAAAAACAGCCCTTTTAAGGGCTGTTTTTGTATTCTCAGATGTTAATTTTTGCCTAAATGCTTCTTTTTTGATGACACCTTCTTATCCTTAGCGTTTACCTTCTGAATCTTAGCTGGCTCTTCTGTGACTATCACGTGATTTCTGAAACCAAGCTTTCTGTCGAGCGCGGTTTCTAGAGGAGGTTTTATTTCCGTTTTGATCTGTCCAAATTCCTTTTCGTAGTTGAGGATATGCTTTTCCAATGTCATGAGCAATCGTTTGGCATGCTTAGGGTGCATTGCGTATAGCCTTCCCGAAGCCTGAGAAGTAATATGTAGGCGGAACTCTTCCTCAGTGTGTGAGACTGATGAGTATGTCGCATAATATATTTCTTTCATTTGGTCGCTCATAATTTTAGTTTATTGTTTAGCTGGTAAATATATAAACGTATCCATCATAACTCCAAGGATGGTAGCAAGTAAAGCAGGGCAATAGATTAAGTGATATTATAAAGAAATGAAAGATACACAGAAAAATTATTGGCTCATCAAGAGTGAGCCTGATTGTTACTCAATAGATGACCTTAAGCGCGACAAGAAGACTGGTTGGGGTGGAATACGCAATTATCAAGCTCGTAATTTTATTCGAGATAAGATGAAGCTTGGAGACCTCATGCTTTTCTATCATTCAGGCGCAAATCCTCCGGCAGTTGCCGGTATTGCAGAGGTTGCTTCTACTCCTTATCCAGACAGTACAGCTTTAGATCCAAAAGATGACCATTATGACCCAAAATCAACTAAAGAGAATCCAATCTGGATGCAGGTAGACGTGAAGTTCAAAGAAAAGCTTCTTGAGCCTGTTTCGCTCAACCGCATCAAACAAGACCCTGCTCTTGCTGGTATCATGGTTTCCCAGAAGGGAAGCAGGCTCTCGGTCCAACCTGTTTCACAGGCTCATTTTGATCATATTGTTGAAATTTCGAAAAGGCACTCGAAAAATTAATTTCAAACGCCTTTTCTAAAGCGAAGGATTGTTCAATTTTATTATTTTTCTTTTACGTTTAAATTTTTAGTTTCGTTAAATTAATAAAAAATAAAATCGACTACAATTTATTTGTCAGGTGCACTTGACCAAGTCATCATAGCTGAGCGCAGATGAAGGATAGGTGAATAAATAATAAAGGGAGATAATTTTTTTGGATTAATATCATGTATAAAAAAGCTCTCACAAGAGTTATTATGTGAGAGTGTGAATTCGATGCGATCAATGCGCTTAGAACTTTTTCCTTTTAGGCTTGATGCTCTGCAATCCAACATAAGGATTCAACACTTCAGGAATGAGTACTGTACCGTCGGGTTGCTGGTTGTTCTCGAGAATAGCGAGCATTGTTCGAGTGACAGCGACAACTGTGCCGTTGAGGGTGTGGATGAAGTCGGTTTTACCGGAAAGGCTGTTTTTGAACTTGGTGTTCAAACGTCGCGCTTGGAAGTCGGTGCAGTTTGATGCTGATGTCACCTCACCATATCCACCACTTTCGCCGACAAAAGGCATCCAAGCCTCGATGTCGTACTTCCGATACGCTGGGGTTCCCAGATCGCCTTTGCACATGAGCAAGACCCGATAGGGTAGTTTCAGGGCTTGATAAAACTCTTCCTCGATTGCGAGCATCTCTTCGTGAGCATCCGCGCTCTTGTTGGGATGAACGAATTGGTAGAGTTCGACCTTGCTGAACTGATGCACTCGGTAGAGTCCTTTGCTCTCACGCCCGCCGCTACCAGCCTCTGTTCTGAAGCAATGGCTGATG
>JARIHA010000155.1 GCA_029288475.1 Candidatus Tayloriibacteriota bacterium
GGTGAACATACTATACATGCGAGTCTCATTTCCATACCAGTTTAGAAAAGGAGAAATAGTGGCAAAAAGCGCGGCAAGAAATCCTACCGACCTGTCATAGGCATATTTCCCCAACATATAAATGGCAGGAATCGTAAGAAGGAAAAAAAAGAGCGAGAGTGACCTCACTACCGCAACATCATTTCCCAAAAAAACCATCCAAAAATGAAGAAGTAAGTGATAGAGCGGCACATGTACGTCTTCGGCAACCACTTGGAATATCCCCGTAACATTATGACTCGACTGCCAAAGGCTTTGAGATTCATCGAGTCTCAAGCTTTGAGGAGCAAAGAAAAACAATGAAAAAAGGGTGCCGACCACCATGAAGATGCCGATCAAAAAACGGTCTGTACCAGTTGTCTGAAGAGCCTTTGTTTGTTTGATTTCCTGCATATCTTCAATAGTTGCTATGTATGCCATGTTTTTATCTCACTAATGAAATTTCCCTTCTCTTCTTTACTAATGATTCTGCAGACCACAACTCTTGAGGTGCGGCAGCCATGATGAATGGAATGAAAGTGGCGATATTAAACGTAACCCATGCAATATTCGTAACCACCGAAGGACTGATTCCTTCGCGTGCGATCGCAATACCTAAGCCAAAAAATACAATGCAGATATATACCACGTGAGGAATCACCAATGAAAGAAAGTTTCCTGAGATTTTATTCTTTGGCGTCACTACAAATACGCTCTTTTGATTGGTCAGAACGGCGAACACTGCCTTGATGTGAATAGGAAATGAAGCAATAGAGAAAGCCAACGCCCGAAACGTATACGTAAAATTGGTTGAGCACTGGAGCATATAAATGACGACAATAAAATACGGAATAAAGATCAAAGCCAGCCCCATGGTGGAAATAACGAATGGAACAAGGCCGGTATAAAAGAAAATCACCGGAATCAACGCATTCAAAAGGACGATCACGCCAGATACGTAATAAGAAGCTGAAGAAACATACTGGAAACGCTGAGTCCAAGTGAATCCTCTCTTGAAGAACGGATTATATTTAAACAGCACTTCAAGACTGCCTCGTGCCCATCGAAACTGTTGTTTGCAATAAGAAAGGAAATCCTCAGGAGCCATTCCTTCCGCTAGCACCTTCGGCACGTAGACAGATTTCCAACCACGCTGATGAAGAAAAAAACCGGTAATAAAATCCTCAGCAATATTGGTGTCGCAGATGCCGCCTACCTCTGCCAGAGCAGTGCGTCGAATGATCATATTGGTGCCACACATCGGCGCAGAATTCAAGCGATTTTTTCCCTTACAGATAGGACCAAAGAAGAGAAGCTGCTGCTGCCAGGCGGCTTCAGTGATATAACTCTCTTCCTGATTTCGGTAATACTGCGGCGCCTGCACGAAAGCTACTTTTGAATCGCCAAAGTGAGCCATCAACTCACGCAAAAAATCCTGGTGAGGAATATGATCGGAATCAAACACTGCAATAAACGGAGCCGTTGTTTGCTTGACTGCATTGTTTATATTTCCCGCTTTTGCGCCTCCTGCTTTAGTGCGGGTAATACATTCGACCCCAAGCTCTTCGGCCAGTTTCTCTATCTCCCGCCAGTTTTCTTTACCCATCACGTAAGCATCATTAAGAAGATAGATCTTGAAAGATGGATAATCCATTTCCGAAGCCGCTTTCACGGTCTGCGAAATGATCTCACGCGGCTCAATCGACACAGGAATCAGCACGTCCACAGGAGCAAAAAAGTTCCTATCCCCTTTCGCCTCATAATTGGTATCCCAGATCGTATGAGCAAAAGTAATTATTTGAAAAAGCTGATAGGCCTGACCGAGCACCAGAAAGACAAACAAATAGAAATTTCCTCTTGGAAAAATAAACATCATCGCGTAGAGATATATGATCGCCAAAATAACAGTAAGAGAAATCAGAAAACGAGAAACATCATTTTTGAGAAAATTCTCCTTTTTTTCCTGGCTAGTGGTGGTATAAAATTCCATAAAAAGGTAATTATCCTAGTAATCCCGACTGCACTTCATATCATGGAGTAGTTGTGCTTAGATTCGATAATGCCCCACTATAAAGCGCTATCCCGAACCATGCCCAGTTGTCATCGTAATAACTCAAGACCTCTTTCCAACTCTGAATATCAGGGTTATAGAGGAATTTGAGTTTTTTATTATACAAATCCTCTGCTGCTGCAGGATCCTGGCTCATAAAGTAGCCAATACTTCCGCCATACATTGAAGGCAGTTCAAGCGATGAAAGGAGCTTTCCGTCATGTGAAGTAAGATAGAGCGCCTGATCATTTTTCCATTCGGTATCTAAGAAAGAAAATTGCTTAAGAAGATCGTTTGCTCGAGGATCATGATTCCAAAGCCAATCGAGCTCTATTCTCCACGGTACCCGAAGAGCGTCATATCCATAGTCGCTTGTAAGGGTGGAAATATTACTGGCAGTGATCTTTCCCGTCTTTTTATTTATAGCCACCCAATTTGGCGGAAGATCAGCACTTACGGTCTTGTCGAGCGGTAGAGCGACACTTTGTTTCAACACATCATAAGAAGTATCTACCAGCCTGTTCCACGGATGAGAAGGATCAATCTTGGCAAAAATGCGGTAAGCATAGGGTGCGAAATAAGAGGGATTTAGAATTACCGTATCTTTTTTTGAAGTCTTCTCCACATCATTGGATGCAAGGTAAGGATTACCATTTATAGTCACTACTTCATTTTTCCAAATATCATTCATAAGCGGCAGAGCATCATACTTATAGGTATCCTGATTCCAACGATAGGAAGCGAAGATAAGCGAAAGGGCTATGTCCGTATCAGCATCACTGGCAGTGTTCTGGCCATTTTGCTCGACAATTATTCCATAGGTATTGTCGGAACGAAGTCCAAAGAGCCAAGACAAAAGATGATCATTCTTTCTCTGAAGAATATCTTTCGTCCATTGCCAACTTTTATCAAAGGTATCTTTGTCATCAAGCCACACCGATCGAAGCATGGTATAACTTTCCCCTTCTGAAGTAGTGATGTTGCCACGATCCTTGTCGAGCGTTCGATTTGTGCCGGGTTCCAAATACAACTTTTTGTATTGCACCCACACGGAATTCAACAATTCCTTTGAGGAAAATACTACCGGGATTTGATGGACAACGCTATTTTTGTACGTCACGCCGACAAATATGAGCACTGCCAATACGATAAGTATCCCCCCAAGTATTTTTATTTTCATCCTAAAGTGAATTTATGTTTTGCTAATAATTTTTTCTTTAGGAAATTCAATACTGCCCACTCTGTTCGCAGGCATTCGAGTAACGATTCGTTCACTTATACCGGATATCAAAAACAAACCCATTATTATCAGAATGAGAGACATCAAATGCAAATTACCGGTAAGCGAAGGGGAAAGCGAATCGGGATCATAAATGGAAGAAGTAACTTTTCCAGAAAAATCCTGATCATTCACGCTGCCAGAAAAAGTACTGGAAGCTATACCAGTGCTTGAACCGCTCGAGCTGCTCATCGGACTGCTCACTTGAGAAAGACTATCATTTCGATAATCGTTATTACTAGAACTATGAATATTCCCCAAAGGAGTAGTTGATGCATGAATAGTATCGCTAGATGATAATGCGCCTTTTGTTGCCTCCGTAGTCGTCCCTATTAGTGCATCAACTGATTGAGAAGTCGAAGTCGAAATTGAGGTTGAAGTTGAAGTTGACGCCGAGTCGGCGTGAACCACAGCGACAACACTACCCCAACAAAAAAGCCCAGCTATAGCAAGAAAAATCCAACGTAACTCGCAATTTTGTGCTGGAGATCTTTTTTTCATGATACCGCTCGAATTAACAATTATTGATGCAAAAACCAAGACGCCAGCATTTAAGCCTTTCTTACAGAAAATGCCCGAAAAACCCTTTGTTTAAAAGATGAAACAAGAAAAAAGTGTAACAAAAAGAAGAAGCCCTCGTCTTTCAGCTTGTCACATCACCTTTATTGAAATACGGCAGCAACGCGTAATGCGTTTTATAAAATTTTAATACGAAGAGGTCTATGAAAAAACAATTATCACTTTCTTTGTTTCTTCCGGCATTCAATGAAGAGGCCAATATTCGTCCTGCGGTCGAGCGCGCCGTCAACGCTCTGCAAAACATGCCAAGCATAGGAAAATACGAGATCATTATCGTGAATGATGGAAGTACCGACCGGACTGGAAAAATAGCCGAATCAATATCACACGAAAATTCTGCTGTACGGGTAATTTCCCATCCAACCAATCTTGGATACGGACAAGCGGTAATTACCGGTATTCGAAACGCTCAGTATGAATACATATTTTATACTGATGCAGATCTGCAATTTGACATGTATGAGATCTGGAAACTTCTTTCGTACGTACCCACCTATCAAGTGGTAATCGGCTTTAGAAAACCAAGAAGAGACCCGTTCATGAGAATTCTCAATGCAAAGGTTTGGAACATGCTCAACCGTGTCCTATTTGGCCTAAAAGTAAAAGACATTGACTGCGCCTTTAAACTATTCGAGCGTCAACTGGTAGAAGATATTCCGTTCGTCTCTTCTGGTGCAATGCTGAGCGCTGAAATGCTTATTAGACTTCAACGTTCGGGGATTGTTTTTAAAGAAGTGCCAGTGACCCATCTGCCTCGCGTCCAAGGTTCTCCGACTGGAGCAAAACCAAGCGTCATAAAGAAAGCCTTGAAAGAACTTTTCTATCTCTATACCAAGAGCGAACTTGGGAATCTCCTCCATCAACAGGCATTGCGATTCATCGCAGTCGGATTTTTAAATACTGCCGTAGATTTCTTTGCTTATTATTTTTTAAGCCGCGATCTGATCTTTTTTTCTGATCATTTAACCGTCACCAAGCTCGTCTCATTTCTTTCGGGATCAGTCTGTAGCTTTTTCTTTAATAGATCATGGACATTCAGAAAGAATGGCAGAATTCAGCCACAGGAAGTGGGAAAGTTTTACTCTACGGTAGCTCTAAGCGTTATCATCAACACAGCCTCCATGCAATTCTTTATTAGCGTTTTCCATATCTACGATCTCATAGCTGTAGTACTCTCAATCTTGTTTACCTTTGCCTTCAATTTCACCCTTTCAAAATTCTGGGTATTCAGACCGCAAGATCAAACTGGCGACGAAAAAAGAACAGAAAAGTCTCCCGTCAAGACAATTAAGACTCAAACGAAATATATTGGCCAATTTGGACTGCGTGGAGATCAGTAAACCCAGCGTTTACTTCAAGCACATATGATGCTTCTGCTTGAGGAGTAAATGTATCAGGATATGTTGCAGGAGAAAGATTCTTCTTAATATCCACGATTTTCATATTTTGATCAATCCATACCATATCGAGAGAAAAGCTCATGTCTTTCATCCACATTCCCTGATACGAAGGAGTTGAGAGAACGAACAACATGCCGCTATTTTGATCGAGAGAAGAACGATCACTCAATCCATGCTCCTGCTCTGCCTCCGTAACTGCATATTCGATCTTTATATCCGTGTTACCTATCTTTAAATGACTTGGTGTAGTGGTTTTTGAATTTTGTGTTTTTGAATTTATTGAAGGATTCATTTGAGAAATTGAAGAGGTACCAGTTATCTCTGGAACTATTACACGCACAGGCGCCGGAGAAATAGAATAAGACGGAGATGGAGAACTAGCTTGTTCCTGTTGCGTCTGCTGACCATTACACACTAGTGAGCCGCAATAAGAGAATTCGAATGTGACCACCGCCGCGGCTGCAGCAACAATCAGTACAAGCAAACCAATCAGTCGTGGGTGTATTTTTTTTGGCGAATTCATATTTCCCATCAATCTATCATACCGTCATTTTCTGCTTTTTCACAACCCTCTACTAGAAAGTGTATGTGAGCGGACTACCAAGACCAGTAACATAATCATACCTATGAGTAGCATCACAATAGAAATCACAGGTGCCATTTGAGCCTGAGACAATATCCCTGAAAAAGAGCGCGTATTTATTAGTTGCCTTATCCGCATAAAACTTCTCATTAGAAGCCGAGTTGCCAAGCGCTTTGATAGCGGCCCACTGAGGTGCTCCGGCACTCGTGCCGCCTACTACATACCAACCCTTCGCACTTGCTATTCCTCCCTTACTTGCCGCGGCAGTTTTTGTAGCCTTCTCACTCAAGTGGAAAACAGAATATCCCGTCTTTGGATCAGCATTGTAAGAAACATCTGGTACAGCACGCTTACCGCTCGCCTTTCGAATATTATACAAGGCTTGATAGCTTGGCTGATTCTCATACTTACTGATTCCTCCTCCACTGCCGTCCCATGCGGTCTCAGAAATAAATGCTCCTGACTTAATGTTCAATGTCGTTCCTCCCACTGCTACTACATTAGCCGAAGCCGCCGGCCAGCTTACTCCTGTTCCACTATCACCTGAAGCGGCGAAAAAAGTGATCTTACTGCTTGAAGCAAAATGACTATCGAACTTCACTTGGTCGGCAAATTCATCTCCTCCCCAGCTCATAGATACAGCCACTACATCAGGTAATTTTACTGCATGATCGACTGCGGTCATTAAATTAGTTCCGGAGTCGGTCTTTGCATCAACAAGAACAATCTTCGCATTCGGCGCAATAGCATGAGCCCA
>JARIHA010000159.1 GCA_029288475.1 Candidatus Tayloriibacteriota bacterium
GGTGAAAGGGATTACGTTGATCGAACGGCTTCTTCTCGAGATCGGTTTCTTCATGGCATCGGGAAGTCATCTGGATATCTCGAATGAAACTCTATGCTCCGGTTCACGTTTTGCGAAAGGGAAGGGTTCTCTGTCGGTAAAATGGAGTTCCGACTTACAGGCGCTCATTTTCCGGCGTTGGAGTTTTGAGGATAGAGCGGCCTGCGTTGCATACCGAGAAGTGCAGTGATTTTATTCCTCGTCACTTTTTTCACCCAGTATTTTCGCCAGCCATTTCTATGTCTGGCGATTTTTTATGAATAAAAAACCGGCTTGTAATTAGCCGGCGTGCGTGACTGCAGATACTTATAAATTATTTAGGGAAGGGCCCCGGGGTGGTTCCAGTCGAAGAAAACCACATTCTCCCGATCGGTGATTTTGCCCTCCAGTTCACCAATATCGCGGCCGGGGTAAATCGTATGAATGATGATCCCAGGGTTGACCCGTTGTGTTATTTCGTACACGATCGTGAGGATGTCTGTTCTGGGTGCAGGTAGTTGATGCCCAATCCGTACCCTCAAGGCACTGCTTCTCCTGTTTGGGTTATAATTTGTTAAATCCTTCTGACTGTATTTTTTAAAGTCATCCGTTCCTGACCATCCGACCGGAGTGCGCCAGTTTATAGAAAAACTGTTTGTAGAGGATCTTTCCTGCATTGCCTGATTTGCATCAGCAAGAAGTGCCTGGATGACATCCTCTTCAGCAAACAGTTTTTCAGCATTTTCCCATTGGGAAAAATTACCCGCTAGATTTTTTCCGCCCCTGAAACAGGTTGTTGCCAGCCTCTGTTTCGTTTCTTCTCTCATTGTCACTGTGACTCGACCAAGGTCCTTACTCTGTATAACAAGGTGCATTTTTTCCGTTCTCCCTAATTAGGGCTGAAGGTCCGTGGACGGCACGGATTACCGACTTGCGCGTGTGCGAAGCTTCTAGGACATTAACACTTATATAAAGATATGTCAAATTAAGCAACTTTTAGCAAATTATGCTACAGTTTTAATCATAGAAACGCATACAAATATGAAACCCTATGCAGCCATTGGATCAAGAAATAGAACTCTCCTTACTGGTTTTGGCGTAGTTGAATCGTATCTAAGAAAAGTAGAAGGAACTGAGTGTCATATTAGAAAAGTGCTTGATGCCGCAAATGGTTATGCGGTCAATTTGTGCCATGAAGTCAATGATAGAAAAGTAATTCGGATCATAATGGAAAAAGAAATTAGGCAGGGCAGCTATACCCAGGAATTTTTCAATAGAATTGATAAGGAGTATAAGGACGATCTCTTGGACATAAAGGCATTTTCAAAGGAGAATTTTTCGACGCTGAGTAATGAAAAATTAGTAGCGTATTTCAATACTTTCTATGAGATCTATCTATCAACCATTCATCCAATGGTGCTCGGAATTTATGCTTCCGATCTGCAGGATTTGTTTGAGGCAGAGCTGAAATCGATTCTAAATGGAAAAGCTTCGCAAGATGAATTGATCAACTATACCGCATTGCTCCTTTCAGCTACGCGATTGACCACTGTACAGAAA
>JARIHA010000166.1 GCA_029288475.1 Candidatus Tayloriibacteriota bacterium
GGTGAAACAAGCGGAGATTTCCAGGAAGTAACCGACGTTTTGTTTGACTGCGACGGCGATGCGGTAATCTACCTTATCAACCAGCTCGGGAGTGGAGCCTGCCATACGAAAGCGAAATCCTGCTTTTACCGCGACTTCTTGGGAACACAGCTCATGGCGGCACCCAAAGCGGGAGCTGACGAAGAGCTCCCCTTAATAGAGGCAGAAGTCTGCGCCGCCCTTACCAAGGCCGGATGAATCAAAGTAATCTTTAATCGCCCGATACAGAAATGTTGAGGGTGTTTTTTTTATTTAACTATGACCCTCAAGCAGGACTGGCCAATGTTAAAAATATCCATCAAACGCGCACCCTGGGATTTTTTTGGGCACAGGATTTCCATACTCTTTCGTTAGCTCTACAGTCACTGGTTTTACCGTGCGCGTGTAATCAATGGCGGAATCGTTCACCAGATAAATTTGAGCGCTTTTCCCGTCATCCCTCCATACCTCATGGTCAAAATATCCATTAGAATGAAACCAGAGATCGGCAGTACTGCCAATAGTGTAAGTAATAGTAAAGTGCCCACTATCATCTGTTTTTGTAAAGGAATTATGTCGGTAACCAAAAATAGGCAAGACTTCGCTTACATACCTCACCCCCGTTTGCAATGCATCAATTTCGACATTGGAAATAGGACGCTGAGTAAAACAATCGTACACATAGCCGCTTATGCTTTTCTCTCTTCCCAGATATAAGACAAGGAAAATAACACTGAGAATAAAAATCATGAAAAAAATACCGATGGCGAGAGCAATTTTTTTCATTTAGGCAAAGCAGTAAATATTATAATGACATGCACCGCTACAAGCGTAGCCCCGAGAATTGCCATAATCATAGGTAAGTAATTTATTTTTGAGAGGAGGCATTGAAGCGACTTTATATTCTGGAATCAGAACTCACGCAAGAAGCCTTTGAATCACTGTCGACAGCCTTACCTTTACCAGCAAATGCCAAGTTATCCACGCAGAAATTTTGTCCAGTTGTGCTCAATGGGATAGAAATAGCGTAAGAAGTCCCTTCGGCAAAACAAGTTAGCAAGCTCTTATCCTTGAGGCTTGAAGTTATCGCAGTAAAAGCAGTATCCGAAGCAAACATACCCGATGAACAGTTATTTGCAGTTGTGTAAGTATTGTTCTTTCCATAATATACCTCTGCCTCGCCTCTCATCTGGCTAAGCACTACTTTTACATAAGAATCCTGACCTTCTTCTCTCGCTCCGCTCAATGATACAAGTACGATTGCAGAAAGTACTCCAACAACGGCCAACAGAGGAATAATCGTTGCAACAATGATACCAACCACCAGACCGGCAGTATGAGGTTTTGACGGATCATCATAGACCACAACACTGTGCGCAATCATGTCATGCAAAGACTGCTTTCTCTGTGTAAAACCGGCAATAATGAAACCGATACAAAGGATGATCCCTGAAACAAGTTTTCCGACCGTTTCACGCAACAAAACAT
>JARIHA010000181.1 GCA_029288475.1 Candidatus Tayloriibacteriota bacterium
CTTCAAGCCATTCAAGGATTACACAGGCAGAAGAAACACTTTCAAAAGAAAACTCTGGAGGAAGTGCTACTCTTTATACATCCTACTCGTAAGAGTCTTTCACAAGAATCAGATCGTTTCTTCAGTAAATAGCGACAATAAAGTTTCCTATCTTCCGCCAAGTCCCTCGACCATTTCTCTGCCAGGCAAAAGCTCAACTGCCTATTTTGAAGGATGGCTTTTTAGAAATCCAGAAGGACTAAAAAAATATTACGCCGATATTCGTGCGTATTTCGCACCGCGCAAGGATATTGCCGATGAAGTAGAAAATTACGTACAAAAAATCCGAGCAAGCCATTCACGCTTCATTGGAATCCATCTACGCCAAGGCGACTATAAAACATGGAAAAAAGGTGCGTATTATATTGCGCAGGATCGAGCACGACAAATTATCGATCAATACATGTCTACTTTCGATCTACAGCCTAGAGATACAGCATTTGTAATCACTTCTGACGGGCCGATCGACCGCGCTCAATTTGAAGGGTTAACTATTTTTACTACAGAAAATAAGCTTGTTCATGATCTCTTTATCCTCTCGAAGACCGACACGATCATCGGCTCAGACAGCAGCTATGGAAACTTTGCCGCTTATTATGGCAACATTCCGCATATCATTTTTAAAAACGAAAAAGTAGACTGGAATTATTACAGCGGCAAAAAAGAATACTTCGTCAACAAGTACTGCACCATGGTGCATTTCTAATCCAATAATTACTGAGAAAGAATGCGTCGGGCATCCTGCAAAAAAGCCAGGAAGAACTCTCGGTGGCGTTTTATAATCTCATTGTCATCGCACGCCGCAAGCTTTTCTAGAAACGCCAGAGGATCTTTTTCCTCAATCTTATGAATGCTCTCCCATACTAAATGAGCGTTGATATACCCCTCCACTTCATTCGCCAGATCCTTTACGTTATTTCTCTTGCCTCTGTCTTGAAAGTTCACTGCATCTCCTACGTGGGCATACATGCCATTGTTGAAAAGAAACTGTTGCCAAACATACGAAGAATAAATATCATCATATCTGCCACAATGTGGCCATACGAAGGCAAGAGGAAACAATTCCTTTGAGAAGAGCGTATTCTGGGTGTTGTACGGTGACCATACGTCACGAAGACAATAGTTCTTCTCCTTCACGCTTGAGATCTTGTCAGGATACACAATACGCGTCATAGCATCAATGTCAGCATCACCGAGCGATATACCCTGAAAAACTCCGATCTTACTCGGCTCAATAGGCGCCACCTTATCAATGGCAATAGTATTTAAATATTTAAAAAGCACTGGAAAGCCTCGTGGATGCATGTCTATCTTTGCATCACTTGTGCGCAGATAGTTATGCCAGACAGAACTTCCCTGCTGTTTTCCAACAGGCATCGCAGCATGCGTAACAGGCTTCGTAATGACATTGTACCAAGAGTCAAAATAGTCATCTTCTGGAAGATTATCATCGTCAATCATGAGAATATAATCAGGCTTGTATTCCATTGCCCGAAGAAGGGCGATATTTCTTCTCATGATCTTGTTCCACCCTATAGCCTCACTGCAAGCATATTTTTTTTGCTCCTCTACAGAAATATACTGTACGGGACAAGTAAACTTCTTTGTATCAAAAACAGGAGTCTTGAGATCGCCTGAAATGAAAAAAGTCACTTCATTAAACTTACTTTCTTTCGCAAGACGATCAAAGGTAAGATAACCTTTTTCTCCGTTTATCGTAGTAGATACAATTGCTAATTTCATATTATTTTTTGTTTTCTGTTACCTGTTTCGCGATCCATGCATACGTTTCTCTGATTCCCTTTTCAAGCGTTTGGGAAGGGGCCCAGCCAAGCTTTTCCCTGATGAGCCTATTGTCTGAGTTTCTTCCACGCACACCCAAAGGCCCGGGTACGTGTTTTATGTTTACCTTCTTTTCAGCAACCTTAGACACGAGATCAACCAAGCCGTTGATGCTAACCATCTCCTCAGATCCAATATTTACTGGTCCTTGAAAATCACTCGACATAAGACGCTCGACTCCCTCGAGACATTCATCTATGTAGAGAAATGAACGTGTCTGCTCCCCATCGCCCCAAATCTCGATCTCACCATTTTTAGTCTCTGCAACTTTTCTGCAAACCGCAGCTGGTGCCTTCTCTTTGCCTCCTGTCCATGTACCTTCAGGACCAAAGATATTATGAAAACGGGCAATGCGCACATTCATTCCATAATTGCGGGCATAAGCCAAGTAGATTCGCTCGCTAAAAATCTTCTCCCATCCATATTCGCTGTCTGGCGCAGCCGGATAGGCAGACTCTTCACTACAAACCGGCTTCTTTGGGTCAAGCTGATTTCTTTCTGGATAGATGCAGGCAGATGAAGAATAAAAAAGTTTTTTTACCCCGGCTTTTTTAGCCTGCTCGGCAACGTTGAGATTGACCGTGGCAGAATTGTGCATGATTGCGGCATCATTGTTTCCAGAAAAGATATACCCTGCTCCACCCATATCAGCCGCAAGCTGATATAAACGATCAAACGGTTGGTCGATGACTTGCTCGCATAGTTTTGGATCACGAAGATCACCAACGATAAATTCATCGGCTGGAGATTCATTGTATTCATGGCGCTTGAGATCAACTGCACGCACCCAGTAGCCCTCTTTTTTGAGCCTTTTTACCAAATGACCTCCGATAAAGCCTCCCGCTCCCAAAACCAGTGCTTTTTTATTTTGCATATAAGTATAGGATAAAGTGTATCAATGTTAGCTCCTTTCGTAAATGGCCTTGTTTCTAGTGAAAAAGCCTGTCATTTGCCAATAGCCAAATAGTGTAAAAACCGTCTCTATAGCGAATTTTCTTTCCTTCGGAAACCGTACGGGGCGAGTGGGAGATAGGAACTTCAATAATAG
>JARIHA010000187.1 GCA_029288475.1 Candidatus Tayloriibacteriota bacterium
GTATGCGGTCGTCGGCAGCGTCAGATGTGTATAAGAGACAGCCTTAACTTATGATATGGAAAAAAATAATGTAAATAAGTGTTGCAGAGGCTATTTCCTATGTAACTTTGCCATGAAAACTTGCTCTAAGATAAAATGGAAAAAAGTTATAGTTTTTTTAATCTTAACAATATTAAGCTCTTATTATATTTGTAATTATTTTTTATATTTTGACTTATCACATAAATTTCAGAAAACCATATTAAATTCTCCTGATCCCACGATTATAATTCCTTTAGATAAAATTAACATACTTAGTGAATATGAAAGTTTTATACCTTATTCATTTACTAATTCTTTTCTTAATAAATTCGAAAATTGCTTTAAGAATTTAAATAATTTTAATACAGCTGGCTATACCGCAACATCCTCAACTGACTTCTCAGGACTAGGAGGTATGAGTTTTAATGTTATATTGAATGATACCATAGTTGAGAATTTGTATATCGCATATGGTCAAACTAAATGTGTCTCTGTCCCTCTTCAGCAAACAGAGACTTTTAGTCTAAGTAATCTTATTATAAAGGGACCTATGATTATTCAAAACAATACAGCTACTCCCATAAAAGCAAATACAAATAATACAGAAAGTTATTTATGGCCTGGAAAATTAAACGAATTTATTATTGCAGTAGTAATGTTTTTATTTTTTAGTACATTTTGGTCGACTTTACTTGGAATTAGGGATATATTTTGGAAACAAATTTAAAAGGATGTAAGTTTATCCTTATGTACAAACGAAAATATTTTTAGAAATTTTAAAGATTAACTTTATAATTTCGAAAATGGAAAGTTCAGAGCTAATTATCAGGAAGGGTTTAAAATTTTCTGAAAAAGTCATATACGGTCACATATAAAAAAGCTCCAAGAAAGGAATCATCAAAAATGGGCTTCCTACAAATTAAAAAAGCCCCGACATTCTGTCGGGGCGTAATGATAAAACGATCGAAACCTATTCCAGAGTCAGTGTTTTTCGGGCATAAGCGGAAAGGATTGCTGACGAAGTCGCATCATCCGGAAGAAGCTGAAAAACATCGTGTAAGACGGGATTATGTAATCCAATGTCGCTCTTTGCCGACCTGGTCGGGACGATTCTCCCAGTCTTAAGGGCAAGCAGGTCAAGAACTTCCTCTATCACGAAAGTTTTTTCCAGATCGAAGAGAATGCGGTATGTGATTCGGGCCACTAAAAGGTGATCGAGGTATACCGCACTTTGTGCAATATGCACCCAATCATCCGCTGTGTGATCCAGCCGGTCACATTGGCAGTAGAGTAAGAGTGCCCAGGTGGCTATTCTTTGATTGGGAGTTTTTCCCTCAGAGCCGTTGCGAATCGGAGTAATGTTGCGAAGAAACTTTCGTACCTCACCAACGCCAGCAAGAAGGGTAAACTTTTCCAACAAGCCCTTAATGCGTGGGGTAGGTTCAGTATCTCTTTCAATTCCCTTACTGACCCAAATTTTGAGATACAGTGGATTTTCAACATCACCACCGAGTTCGACGTATCTCTTGTGCCACATTTTCCACAGACTAGTTTGCGCCGCAGCATGCAAGCACTCAATTGGATCTGTCACATCTTCCGGCCGTTTTGCTAAAACTGTATTTTTTTCATTTGCACCCGGATTTTCCCAGGTTCCATTCCACGAGGGTTCAATATTTCGGCGCCGAGCTTTGATCGCATCAATGAGTCTGGGAGGGACGCTGCGCGTTCTTTTTGGGTTTTGTATCCACTGCATGGGAGGAATGAGTAACTTAAAGTTCATGCAGAGATTCAGATCGCGGTAAAAAAGCCTGGTTGCCTTTTGCACCAAACGCTGGTCTCTATTTTGAAAGCAGATTATGCTTAATAGCGAGATCAAATTTTGCGCATTGTACTCAAGCGCCCTCTCAATAATGGATAGGGCTTCGGCCGCGTTTCCGATATCGAGGGCTTCACGCGCATGTTTAGCCTCAGTTGCTTCACGCACTCTGCGAAGTCCTTTTTGCCTGTCATCTTCAGTCATCATAGGATTATTTCCGACTTGTCCATGTTCTGTTTTACTTTGTAGTTAACAAAGTCCCTTTTGAGAATTACATTTTTTTAATTGCAAGTCAATAAATATGGTAATGTGCGCACATTCCTGAAAGTGTTTACAAATAAGTGTGAAACAGCCACTTCTTTGTTATGATTAACGACATGTCAGAAGGAATTCCTAATCAAGAATCAAACAAGAAAATAGAAGAAACTCTATTGAGTGAAACTGTCTATGAGGCAGATCAATCACCTGAATTTGACGAACATCTTAAGTCTAGAAAACATTTAAGGGCATGGCAGAGAAGCTTTAGCCCAGAATCCGCTGATAGCATCCAGTTTAGCGATTGGCACATGCCATGTCATAGCATTTTAACTCATACTGCGGATGGAATGTACCAGATCTTTCATGTTCAACCAAATAACCCTGGAGCAACCCTGCTTTCTTTTGATCAGGAACAAACGCTGAAAAAACTGGGTGATAGGGATACTGAAGCGGTCGTGGTGAAAGGCAGCGGAAGTTGGTTTGATGCTGGAGATGGAAAGGAGCTCGAAAAAATGGGTATTAAGGTCAGACAAATTGTAGATGTTGAAAGTAAGCCGTGGAGAATGCTTTATGATCCAATTACGAATGAAATATGGGTGGACATTAGAGAACAAAAGGTGCTTAAAAAATACAAAGGCTTTTAAAGTACTTCATAACTTTTTTTGATGGTCGCTTGTAGGCCTGTTTATTCAATTGACTCAAGAGCGTAAAGCGGTTGAATACTCGGCTTAACCTTTTAAGAACATAGACTAATCACAATCTGTAGAGACATTGCTTAATGTGTATTGTCCATCGAGAAAATCAACTCCGTCTGGATCGATGCCGTTGTCCCCGAGGGTAATCTTATTTTGTTCTCCCGGAGGAAGGAAGTCCAGATAATATCCATCACCTATCAAAATGCATTTAACAAAATGACCGTTACTGTTGTTAAATATTCTAACTTTAGCAAATGACGATGGAACACCGCGGTAGTATACATACCCTTGGCTGATGTTGTTTTGATTGTCTTTTATTGAAGGAAAGGTTGGAGCAGGAATTGCTGTTTTCATGTAAGATTGAAGAAGGGTTCCGAGGGTGCTCCAGTTGCCTTGCGCAGTACTTAAGGAGCCTCCGCTATAAGGCCATGACTCGTTATCGTTATAATATTCGGTGATGGCAATCTTTATCGTATTGAGGTCTATCGCTGCTTTTGCTGCGTAGGCGACATTTCGGGTCTGGATGAAAGACGCAAATGTTATTGAAAAGAGTAATCCAATGATACTAATGACAACTAGGAGTTCTATGAGAGTGAACCCAGATTTTTTTTGGTAAAAAGGAAGCGGCACCATACATTTAATTGTAGCATAGTTAATGATTTACGATGTTGTTTTTGAAAATTAATTTTCCCCAATATAGAAATGGTAAGATATTATAATGAAATCAGTCGTTCGGGGAATAGTTTTTTTTATTCTTTTGCCAGTTGGTTTGAGTCATGGTACGGGTGTTTTTGGTCTGGCTACTATTAAAGAAGCGAATGTATTGCTGGGAAAATAAATTGACAAGAGTATACTATTCATGTTATTGTACTCATTGATTTTATCGTTTTTTGACAATGTTGGATTGTGGCAGGAGGGAGGCAAAACAGATGTTTTGTAATCTTCCGCAACCCCAATTCAACTCTTAGAATTATGAAAAAATCGACCGTTATTTACATCCTCGTTGGTACAGCAGCTCTCAGCTGTTTGCTCTTCGTCTTAATGGTCTTCTTGACCCCTAACGGGAACGAGAAAAAAATGAAGGTTGAACTGTTTCAGGACGAAATTCTCTTGCAGTCTCACGAGGCGGTTCTGCAGATCGCCGTGTCGAATGCCTTGTCCAGGCAGGCCGGAGATCTTCTGAAGCCAACGAACTTTCGAATTGTTTGGCGGGCAGAAAATGGCTACATTGGACATGGCGATTGGATTCCTGTGGGTACGGAAGACAGCATAAGAGTATGGATTCGAGAAAAGGAACAGAAAGATCCTCGGATCAGGTATGGTATTGAATATAAGTATATTGAGTAAAAACTTTTTAACCCCATCAAGCGGACCCAGTCTGTTTGATGGGTTTTGCTTTTGCTGATATCTTTTTTAATTTCAAAAGCATATAATTATTTGTATCAAAGTAACTATGCCAAAACAAATTCTCATTATTCATGGGGGAGACGCTTTTGAAAAATACGAAGAATATTTGTCGTATCTTAAGAATAAGCAGATCACGCTTGAGAAGCTGATCACTAAGGATTGGAAGAGAAATCTGTCGGAAGTGCTCGGCAGTGAGTACCAAGTCATGTCTCCTCTGATGCCAAACTCTCAAAATGCCCGCTATGCGGAATGGAAGATCTGGTTTAAAAAATTGATCATGCTTCTCGATGACGGAGCGGTTTTGATCGGACATTCGCTCGGTGGAATTTTTCTAGCCAAATATTTGTCTGAAAATGAATACCCGAAGAAGATCAGAGCAACTCTCCTGGTGGCGGCTCCTTACAATACTGAAAATGAGCATCCTCTCGTGGATTTTATTATCTCATCGGATCTGTCCGGGCTTGCGAGGCAGGGAGGTGAAATATTCATTTATCAAAGTAAGGATGATAAAGTGGTCCCGTACTCCAATGCACTCGGCTATCAAAAAGCCTTGCCGGAAGCCCACGTGCGGATCTTTGAAGACAGGCAGCATTTTAATCAATCAGAATTTCCAGAAATTGTGAGTGATATTAAATCCTTGAAATAGCGCAAATATTCCTGATTGTAATAAAAAAAGCGCTATGGTAGTGTCTTTTCAGAGATAGTGCCATTGTGGCCTATCAAATCAACCGTAATTGCAACTTGTAAATCGGAGGAATAACCTATGAAAAATATATCTGGCAGTGGCAGCGCGGCTTATGCAAAAGCTGGTGTCAATCTTACCGCGGGCGACGCGTTCAGCGCATTTGCCGGCCGTATCTGCAAAGAGTCATTCAGAAATTCTTCGTATGTCAAAGTTCACGATCATTCTGTTGGACACTTCCGTGGACCGCGGGGCTTTGAATTTATCAATTTGCCCGAAGGTTTCTTTCAGATGGGAGCTCCTGATGGCATCGGAACCGCGACTATCATTGTTTCGGCCGCCGGCGCACATCACACTTCGTCGTCTCGTCTTCTCGCCATGACTGCTGGAGATATTACCCGCTATGGCGGTTTGCCGCTGGTACTTTTCAATGTTCTTGAGGCCAAGACCTTGGGTATGCCCGACAGCGAACTGTTCAAGGCCTATCAAAGGATGATGCTTGGCTTGGGAGATTATGCCATTGACCAGGGTATTGTACTCATGGGAGGCGAAACCGCCGAGATGAACGATTGTGTGAGCAGTGAAATCGTCAACTCACCTACGATGCCAGTTTATAACTGGAGTGGGATCATGATTGGAGTCGGTCATCCTGACAAGATAATAACTGGAAAAACCCTCAAGCCCGGCCAACACGTGATTGCTCTTGTGGACAAGCTTCGTTCGAATGGAGGAAGTCTTATGCGCAAGTATCTCCGTGAGTTCTTTGGGAAAAAATGGTGGCAAAATCCCAAGGCAAAAGAATTAATCATCAAGATAGCCTCACCGGCTAAACTCTATGATAAATTTCTGTCAACTATGAACGGCTGGCACAATTGCAGTTTTACGCCGGTTATCAAGATGCATGCCATTGCCCACATCAGCGGCGGCGGCATCCGGACGAAATTCTTTGAAGACGTCTTGCGGCGGCTCGGGCATTCTGCCGTGCTGGAGAATCTTCCTATTCCACCCACTTTCATGAGTGATTGCGTCGATAAGATGGGCATCAATGATGAGGAGGCTTACCAGGTATTGAATGGCGGGGTAGGAGCTCTGGTAGTCGTCGGTGAATCTGACGCTGATGAGTTTTGCCGACTTGCTAGTCTGGCGGGCTTTGATACATATAACGCCGGCTTTATCGACAAGAAGCATCGAATACCCCGATTGAAAATGCATTCGAAATTCGGCTATAAGTGGATTACCATGAAATAGCATCGTGCTTCGTGAGAAGTATTTCCCGACCATTCATTTTGGTCGGGATTTTTTATGTGGTAAATAAACTGAAAATATAAATAAAGCATTTCTTGATTTTTTATTGTCTGCTGTTGTATAGTAAAAATAGACAGCAAGCAAGGAGAAAAATATGAAGATTAAAATGGATTGGTCAAAATTACTGCTTGTCGGGGGTCTGGCGATGCTTCTTGTCTCGTATCCGACAATACTTGTTGAACTCATTGTCAGGCCAGCATGGCTCTTGTGGGGATTCTTTCTTTTTTTGTTGGCACTAGTGCTTATGGTTGGATCATGCGTGGTTCATCTCTATAAGTACGAGACTGACACATGACGAATAAATGAGAGAAAATAAAAAGGTCGCTCGCAGGGGCGGCCTGTTTTTCTTGTCTAATAAAGATAATGTGTTACTATCCTTTTTAGTTAGTGAAAATAACCCCAACCCCCAACTCAGGAAGCTGTAATGAATACATTAAAATTTTCGCACGTGTTGTTTGATTTTGACGGTACTTTGGTCGACAGTCTGCATGCAAATCATCGAATAATTTGTAAAATTTTCTCGGAATGCGGTCTTCCGTCGCCTACGTTTGTGGATTTCCGAGATAATTTTCGCACTCCGTATCTCGGTTATTATCAGCAAAGAGGAATTAGCTTGAGTAACTCCGAACTTCAAGCTCGGTTTAATCAACTTGAAGATTTTGAGATACTAAACTTTTTTGATGACTCGCTTCGTACCCTTGCCACTCTTCGTGATAACTGTGTGGTGATGGGGGTCATCAGTGCTCGTCCTGTTAAGGGTATCGATCACCACTTCATTAAGCATGCGATTCGTGAAGATTTTGCTTTCATCGAGGCGGGGCATGAGCTAAAGACGCCGCCTATATTAGCCTATTGTGGCCAAGCTGGTGTTTTGCCTTCAGGTGTGTGCTATGTCGGAGATGCACCAAGTGATATGGAGCACGCTGTCGCGGCGGGCGTTTTCCCCATCGGTATCACCAGGGGGATTATAAGCGCAGACATTTTGCGTCAGGCCGGGGCAAGGCATTGCGTTGATCATCTCTCGGAGCTTCCAGAATTTCTGGGAATTCATTCCACGGTTAGGTGAATAGTCGACGGTGACACCATTCAAAAAAATTTAAGCCGCTTGCTTTGCCGCAGCGGTCTTTTTTTGCCTATTTTTCCTGTGCTGTTTTGCTATACTTATAGCTAATGTTAAAGAAGTCTGGGTATACACTCATAGAAATTTTAGTTTCGACTGCGGTTTTTGTTATCGTCGCTATTTCTGTTTACGGAAGTTATACCAGTCTCCTTACTTTTGTACAAAATGCGCGAATCAAGATTGCGGCTATCGACTTGGCAAATGAGGAATTCGAAATAATTCGAAACATGCCTTATGCAAACGTTGGATTGGTAAATGGAGTGCCGGCCGGTACTTTGTCGCGATTTCAAAATATTGTGCGTGATAACACAACGTTTAAAATTACTACAACTATACAAAACATTGACGATCCTTTTGATGGGGTTGTAGGTGGAACGCCAAACGACACTTCTCCGGCTGATTACAAACTGGTAGAGATCGATGTCGACTGCCCAACTTGTAAAAGTTTTAATACGCTTACATTTAGCGGACATGTTTCCTCCAAGAATCTTGAAGCCGCCTCTACCAATGGTTCATTGTTTATCCAGGTGCTTGATGCTAACGGCAATCCAGTACCACAGGCGAGCGTTCAGATCACCAATACCACCACTTCACCGCAGATCAATATCCAAGATGAAACGGCAAATAATGGCATGTATCAGTTGGTGAATACGCCTCCATCTGTAAATGGCTATCATATTGTCGTTTCAAAGCCTGGTTATTCTTCCGAGCAGACCTATGCGGCCGGTGGCAGTAATCCTAATCCTTCAAAACCAGATCTGACCGTTCTTCTTCAACAGTTGACCCAAACAACTCTTTCTATTGATAAAGTAGGAACAGTCAATGTTTCTACTGTTCTGCCAAATTGTACTCCTGTAGGTAATGTTACTTATTCAGTGGCTGGGTCAAAGATTATCGGTACCGACAACTCAAGTAATCCAATTTATAAATACACTGCAACGAAGACAACGAATGGTTCTGGACTGAGCGTTCTTTCTAATATGGAGTGGGATAGCTATAACGTAAACCTTGCTGATGCCAACTATGATCTCGCGGGGTCCATTTCTCAGCTTCCTTTTGCGCTGGCTCCTGGTAGCACTCAGAATGTAATACTTGCAGTTGCGCCAAAGAATCCGAAAAGTATTCTGTTCTCAATTAAAGATGCAGGTACTGGACTGCCGGTGACCAATGCCACTGTTGAGCTCACTGGTTCTGGATCTTATGACACTACGCTTATTACGAGTCGAGGATATCTCACTCAGACGGATTGGTCAGGCGGGGACAGTCAGTCCGATTTTACTGATCCGACAAAATTTTTCACGTCTGATGGTAATCTTGACTATACTTCCGTGCCAAGACAGGTCACCCTGAAACAAAGCTTCGGGCAGTATTCTATTCCTTCAGGCCAGCTTATTTCTTCAACGTTTGATACTGGATCAGCAAGTAATTTTTATCAGTTGGTATGGAATCCTGCCACTCAGCCGGTTGCCGTCGGTACCCCGAACGCTCGTTTCCAGCTTGCTACGAATAACGATGATGCCACTTGGAACTTTGCCGGCCCTGACGGTACTGCGGGAAGTTATTATGATTCTTCAAATCAAAATATTTCTTCTTCAAATAATGGCAACCGGTATCTTCGCTACAAGCTGTTTCTCGATACTTCTACAACTACTGCCACTCCGACTATTTCTCAAACTTCTTTCACCTATACTTCAAATTGCGTGCCGCCTGGTCAGGTTTTGTTCTCCCATCTTTCAAATGATAGCTATGACTATTCTATTACGAAGAGCGGATATCAAACCTCAAACGGTAGCATCACGCTTAACGGGGGTAGTCCTAATTGGCAGAATGTGAACATATCGTTACAGCCACAATAAAAATGAATTATTTTTTGAAAAAAAACCACAAAGGAAATAAAAAAGGTTTCACTATCGTGGAACTGCTTATCAGTTTTTCTCTTCTTATAATAGTTGGCATTGCTGTCGGCACTTTTAGCTCTGATATATTGAAATATTCGGGTTCACTGCAAAGTTCATTGTCAGTTCAGCAGGATGCACTCAATGTGATTCGACGCATGGTAACGGAGCTTCGTACTTCTTCGATATCAAATACAGGAAGTTATGCACTAACAACAGTGGGTACGAGTACTTTGAGTTTTTATAGCGATACAGATGGAAACGGGACAAAAGAGCAGATTAGATATTCTTTGAGTGCAGATGGTAAGACCTTGTATAAAAATATAGTAGTTCCCACTGGAAGTCCGCTTGCCTATACTGGAAACGGGGCAACAAGCACTATTGCTCACAATATTATAAATGGCACGTCGAGCCCTATTTTCACCTACTATGATGGTAACTATGATGGCTCAACTTCAGCGCTCGCTCAGCCGGTCAATGCGGTGGCTGTCCGCTTGATAAAGATCACTTTTGTCATGGATACGGACACTCGTCGATCTCCTACACCGACCATTGTCACCAGTCAGGTTTCGCTTCGAAATGTAAAAGACAACCTATGATTAAAAACCCACTCACATTTTTTTCATTAAGAAACAAAAAAGGGTCACTTATGGTGCAGGTTTTGGTTTTTTCTTCAGTAGCTATTTTATTGATTACTGGCTTGGTCAGCTGGGCGGTGGCAAACGTGAAATTGGCAACAAGCAGTTATTATAGTCAGGAAGCGTTCCAAATAGCAGAGTCAGGTATAGAATATTATCGTTGGCACCTGGCTCATGCCCCTAGTGATTTTCAAGACGGTACAGGTACCTCTACGAGTGCTTATGTGCACAATTATCTTGATAGAGATGGTAATGTCATTGGTACTTTTTCCCTTCAGATCATTGCACCTACAAACGGATCTACTATCGTGACTGTCCGATCAAAGGGGGTAGTAAGTGCGTATCCTTCTGTTTATAGGCGTATTGAAGTGAAATTCGCCAAGCCTTCGTTGGCGAAATATGCTTCCGTAAGTAACGGTCCTGTATTTTATAGTACAGGAGATGAGGTATACGGACCTATTCATTCAAATACCGGAGTAGGATTTTTGCAAGGGAGCAATCCTCAACCTATTGCGCACAACACTGTCACTAGTGCGGCATCTACCTATACTTACGGTGGCGTTACTCACTTTGGTGTCTATACAACGGTAGGTACCGATGATCCAGCTCCACCGGCTGCAGTTCCAAACAGGCCAGACGTATTTCAGGGAGGAAGAATTTTTCCAGTGCCTGCAGTTGATTTTGCCGGGATCACTACCGATCTTTCTCAGATACAGACCAGTGCACAGAGCGGTGGTTTTTACCGAGCAGCATCAGGGGGGTTGGGATATAAAATAGTATTAAATGTCAACGATACCTTCGATCTTTATAAGATAACTTCTCTTTTGCCGGTGCCAAGCGGATGTAAAAATAGTCAGAACCAGACAAATTGGGGGACATGGAGCATTAATAGTACAGCAGGCGCACTTGTTTCCTTGGGTAATTTTCCTCTTCCTGCAAACGGACTGATGTTTTTCAATGACAATGTCTGGGTAGAAGGGAAAATCAATACTGCGCGTGTCACTATTGCAGTGGGAACTTTTCCAGAC
>JARIHA010000190.1 GCA_029288475.1 Candidatus Tayloriibacteriota bacterium
GGATGGTATGACGCAGTCATTGCAGACAGTGACGGCAACGAATTTGTCATTTCCCAGGAAATCAAATAACCAATTTACATACTGAATTGACAACATGTGCTATTTTGTATTATTCTAATTTAGAACATTGAAATAAAAACAAAGGATACAACATGTCGATGCCAAATAACCTCTTTCTGTTTCGTCATGGAGAATCGGAAGGAAATGTAGCCCCCCATTGCGACGGAAAAAGCTGCATCAATTTGATCAGTCTCATAATTCTTGAAGGACAAGGCAACTTCTGTACCTGCGCCAACCGAGAAGGAAACAATTCGGTGCCGATCAGAAACGCGCCCGGTGATCTGCTCCTCATGCGCGGCCCCGGATTTCTCGCGAGCGACATCCAGCCTTTTCATTTTGTAAACAACATCACCGTAAGACGGACCAGCTTCGGCCTTCGGCACATCAAAAAAGAACGACGTGTCTGACTTTTCAAAAAAAGTGAAGACCTCATCTCCCCGGAAAGCATGCTTTCCGGGGATTTTTTATCTTTTTCTTTCTTGACACTCTATCGCGAATAGACACCCTTTTATTATTGGCAGTTATGATGCTCCCCTTCTCATAGATATACTGTTGCTTTTTATACAAATCAGATTTACTATTATTGACAGCAGTATCAATTAGCATGTGATTTTTGATCATCATGAGGATTGAACAGACTGTTGCAGAAAACAAGGTGTTTCACCTTACTTCTCATTGAAAATGAAAGCTGATCGAAAAAACCTATTTGCCAGGGGAACTGGCAAAAATCGTCGGTTCCGACCGAGGTATCCTGTAAAAAATGTTCCGCCTGCCGAAATGCGGTCCCAACAAGAGGTCATGGACTACAGGTTTCCTGACCTGGTCGAGCGAATTCAAAAGGAAATGAACTTATCCCATGAGGAAGCTCTGGGGTTATTCAGGGATATGATCCAATTCCTTTATGCGTGTGCAACCCATCAAGACCAGCGGCCTTTTTATCCACCTCCGGCCATTGACGAAGCCTGGCATACGTTCCTTCTTTTTACCATGGAATACCAATCGTTTTGCCGCCAAAACTTTGGGATCTTCCTCCATCATTCGCCGGTGACTTCGAGCAATCGTGCCGAACACAAGCACACCAAGAAAAACAAGATCTTTCCCATCGCGGAAAAAATGTTCGGCAAGCTTTCGGAAAATTGGGTGAGAGGCAAAGCTGACTGCCCACAGAGCTGCTGCCCGAGTTACGACTGAAACTACTACGGCCATATCAGTCAACGGTTACAAGTTTATCTTGTAACCGTTTTTTATTTACATTAAAATTGACTCAACCAACTTCAAAAGGTAGGATTTCAATGATTAGATAATCGGTCTTTGAAACACTTATATAACAACCCGCAACAAAAGGAAATATGTCTACCCTTAATGGCTGGCTAACGCCTGGCGAACAAGTTGATGCAGTCTCAGGACTGATCGCTCATGGTTTGATCAAATGGGATAACAATCGAAAATTGCCTCTCAAAATGGGAGGAACAACGGATATCTATCTGAATCTTCGCGATATGCGAAGCCACCCGGAAGCTCTCCGGGCACTGGCGATGCTTTACGCCAATCCGCTCCGTCGACTCGGTGTCGACCGTATTGTCGAGATACCGGAAGCTGTCAGTCCTTTGGC
>JARIHA010000191.1 GCA_029288475.1 Candidatus Tayloriibacteriota bacterium
TCAACTTTAAAGAGCTGTAATTAATTCTTATTTACTAGAAGCCAAAGATGTGTGAAAAGAACTGTCCGATCTTTCCAAAGAATCCTGGATTAGGTCCTTTTGTCCCGCTTGAGCTAGCGCTTGGCGCTTTTTGATCAATGATGCTTGAGGCAGTGATAGCGTTACCGTTTACTGTACCTTGGACTATAACTGAATCTCCAACCGTTAGGCTTGAGACCGTTGTTGTTTTTTGTCCTTCGGTTACCTTTGCGTTGGTTGCATCAATCGTATATTGAACATTGCTCTTGTTTGTAATGGTAACTGATGAACCGGTCACTGCAGTAATGGTACCCGCAACAACTGGTTGTCCGTTGCCTTGAATAGGGGAGGTAGTGGCGTCTGCTTCATTTTTCTGGCCCATTCCCATTTTTCCTTGTCGGGGTATTACACCATCTCGAATTGTAGTAGCTGAAACACTTGTTCCAGTTACTGTCCCTTGTACAAATACAGTATCACCCACAGCAACTGCTGAAAGAGTGCTAGATGCATTGTTTTTTGTCACCGTAGCTTTTGATGCATCCACACTGTAAGTGACATTTGTAGCTGTAGTGCCGAAACCTTGCTTGCCTGCCACGGTAAGTGTAGTTCCGCTTACTGCAGACACGGTTCCGAATACTGCTGGTTTCATCATGCCCATTTTACGACCTGGGCCGTTCATTCCTCTCGCTTGGCCATTCCAGCCAGCATTTGAAGAAGTGCTTATTTGTGCTGTAGGCGTAGCAGTCACTGTATCCGCGAAAGCAGGAACAGCTGTCGCCAAGCTTCCTACGGTAGCAAGGGCTATTGCCGCAGAAATATATTTCTTTTTATTCATAATGATTACAATATATTGTTAGCTATTAATACAGGCTTAAACCTGTCTGCTAGTAGTACGTTTGCTGGGCAATAATTGGTGCGCGCTTGTTTACATCTGTTATTTCCTTGTATATCATTACCGCAGATCAGAAAATGTCCAAAAACGTCGGAATAAAAACTATGAGCACATTAATAGACGATACCGCGCAGATAATCTGCCAGGAAGACAGAGAGGAGTTCCAAAGGCTGGGCTTCACTCCTGAAGAAATCAGTCGAGTAGAAGAATTCTTTGTGCCGTTCTGTATTACGGCGCGGACTTACCTGGCGCGTGTTTTTGTCAGGGCGAGGGTGAAAAGGAAAGACTTCGGGCAAACTCTTTTGGTCTGTCAGGACTATTGGAACAAGGTCTGGAGGCATGGGACGCCAGAAAGAATTGGCGATACTGACGATGTTGCCAAGGACAGTGTCGGGATAAGAAACACCATGGCTTTTTTCCAGGTCTATGAATCTCTCGGTCTCCCTCGGCCAAAAATGCTCAATTAGATTTTTGGCCTTCCGGATGTCACTCCATTGCTGCGGCACTGGAGTTTTTTATATTTATAATCTTCTCAATACGCGCTTCCCGTAAAAGAAGGTAAAGAGCGCTCCTGACCAGGTAGTAATAAAGATACCCCACCATATTCCATTTAATCCAAAGCCTAATATATTCGCTAGAAAACTAAATAAGAGAAAGGGTGCGACTATTTGACGATAAAGTCCGATCCAGACTGCGTACATTGGGCGTTTCATTCCTTGCAGGGCAGAGACTGTTATGGAAAGGATTGCATAGGCGACGGAAATAAACGCTGCAATTTTGAGATAGTGGGCACCGATAGCTACCACTTGAGCATCTTGGGTGAAGAACAGCATGATCCATTTTGAAAAAAGAAATATCAGCACTCCACCAGTCGCGATGATGCTTATTCCATAACGCAGACAAAGCCGGTATGTTTCTTTGATGCGCGCATAATTCTTCGCTCCATTGTTCTGCCCAATAATAGTAAGGCACGCAATGGTCAGGCCAATGGTAGGCAGGAGGGCGATCTGCTCTACTCGGGTGGCAATACCGTAGGCTGCGACAGCATTTTCTCCAAACGAGCTGATGAAATAAGTGATGATGAAAATACCTGCACCGATCGTTACCAAATTTATGCTTGCGGGAACTGCTTGCCTTACTATTTCTCCAAAAGCTTTGCGTTCAGGCAGAAGTTCTTTGAAGGTGTTTTTGGTAATGAGGCCTGCTCTAGCGACACGATAAAAAATATAGAAGGTGCCTATCGCTTCTACAAGAACAGTTGCGAAACCAATACCTTTGATACCGAGTGGAGGTACGCCAAATCCTCCAAAAAGGAACCAAGGATCAAAAATAACATTCAACAGAAATCCAACGATCAGAAAATTCCTAAGCACTCGAGTATTCCCGCGTGACTGAAGAAGGGAATTAAAAACGCTGATCATGAGGAAGAAAACCGAACCGCTGAAGATGACATCAATGAAATCAAGGGAGAGATTTAGATATTCGCCTTTGGCACCGAGGAGCTTGAAAAGAGTAGGAGCAAGAAAAAGCCCAACAACGGTAATAAACGCTGAAACGATCAGTCCAAATGATATTGCTTGCGCAGTATATTTTTCAGCTGCACCTTTTACTTTTGAGCCAAGGGCGTTGGATATTACTGCTGTGGTGCCTGTTGATATACCGGCATCAAATATAATGATCAGAAAAAAGACAGGGAAGGAGAGTGAAAGTGCAGCAATGGCTGCGGGTGAAATTTTTCCAGCAAAATACGTATCAGCCACGTTGAACATAGTATTGAAGAAAAAGCCGATGACTACCGGCAAAGATATTTGGCGTATCAATTTCTTGATGGGCCCTTGGGTAAGATCACTTTCTTCCTTTGAATTTGTCATAGTAAAAATAATTATACCGCAGAACCAGCCTGGAAAGATATTTTCAGGGCCATCGTCTTTTTATGTATGAAAGCGGTCGTTTATAAAAATAAAAATCAGGTAGCAGTTGAGGAAGTAGAAAATCCTCAGATAGAACATCCGTCTGATGCTATCGTGAGAGTTACCTCGGCTGGAATCTGTGGTAGTGATC
>JARIHA010000004.1 GCA_029288475.1 Candidatus Tayloriibacteriota bacterium
GCTCGGAGATGTGTATAAGAGACAGGATTAGAAAAGGTTCATTTACTGAATTGATGTTGTGAATGCCGAAGTAGAAGGTACCATCAAAAGATCTCAGAAGAGAATCTGGGGCGTCTGTTTGAAGAAGAGCAAAGAGGTCTGGCGCAGTTGCTTGGTTTTGCGGTGTTTCAATGCCGCTGGTCATGGTTACGTGTTCAATCTGGCCTCCAGGAACAGTACTTGAGGAAATAAGTGATTGAAGCGAAGCAATAAGGGTCTGGTGAGTGAGTGGTGTAAGCGAGAGGCTTGTTTCTTTTTCTGATTGGATCAAATATTTTTGTTCTGGTGATTTTTGTATGATTACTGGTTTCTGCTGATTGGAAATGAAAAAGTATCCAAGAACTCCTGCACCCCCAAGAAGAAGTATGATGCTGAGTGTTGTGATGATAACATTTTTTACTACAGGGCTTGCAGGTTCTGTTTTAGCTTTTACTACTTGAGTTTCAATCTTTTTTTTATCCTCTGCGATTGCTATCGTTGCCAGAGAAGTGTGTTCACTTTTTACCGCTTCCGCAACATCACTACTGAAGGTATGGATCGGACTTATGATGTTTTTCTTTATATTCTGAATTACTTCTTCTTTTTTTGATTCCTCTGTTGTTTTTTCTGTTCTGAAAGGATCTATTTTTGTTTCGGTTTTTGTATTAAGCTCTTCGTGTGGTTCAGGAAAGCTTGTTCTTGATGTGACGAAAGGACTTTCGATAGAAGGAGCTGGCATGACTGTGTTTGGCGAAGGTGCTCTTGGAGGGATTATTTCAGCTGGAGCGGGCTCTTCTATAATAGGTTGAATAGTTGGTGGTGAGGGTGGCCGAGATACAGGAACAAAGGATTCACCGGTGGCATTATTGGTATCCTGCTTTTGATAAGCGTCAATGTCATCTTGAAGAGTGTGCACTGAACGGTCTATATTTCTACCGGGTATTGAATTTGATTTAGTTGGCTCCATTTAAAATAATTTACGTCTCTTTATTGTACCTTATTTTAATTAAGTTTTTATTTCTTATGTGGTGACAGTTGTAGGTGCTATTGGACTTGGTACTGCAGGTTTTACGAAGGTCGGGTCTGCCTCTTTTATTGAAAGGGATATTCGCTTTTTTTCAGTGTCGATGTCTTTGATGACGACAGGTACTTTTTGACCTTCCTTAAGATATTTTTCTACACGATCGATTCGGAATGGAGCAATTTCAGACACATGCACGAGTCCTTCAGTATTTCCACTGAATCTTACAAAGGCACCGAATTCGGCAATCTTCGTTATTTCACCTTCAAATCGTTCCCCTTTTTTGAATTCTCGGGTTAATTCATATATCATTGAGTGTGCTTTTTCAGCTGTTCCATTTTTGCCGGTGATGAATACGGTCCCATCATCATCGATATCTATTCCCTCTACTCCAGTCTTGTCTTTTATTCCATTTATCATCTTTCCACCAGGGCCGATCACTAGACCGATCTGATCCTGCTTTATTTTTATTACGATTATTTTTGGTGCGCGTGGAGAGATATCGGAACGAGGTGTGTCGATTTCTTTTTCAATAGTATCGAGGATAAAGAAGCGCGCTTTTTGTGCTTTTTCAAATGCCTCAGATAGAATTTGAAGAGTTACTCCTCCTATCTTTACATCCATTTGTATGGCAGTAATTCCCTCTCGAGTTCCGGCAACTTTAAAATCCATATCACCATAATGGTCTTCTGGTCCTTGTATGTCAGTTAATACTTTGTATTCAAATTTATTGCTTCCAGAAGTTGTCTCTCTCATCATTAATCCAGATGCAATTCCAGCAACTGGTCGCTTGATCGGTACTCCTGCATCCATCAAGGCAAGAGTTGAGCCGCATACAGAGCCCATTGAGGTTGAACCGTTTGAAGAAAGCGCTTCAGATACGATGCGAATGGTGTAAGGAAATTTTTCTTTTGAAGGGATCACGGCAATCAGGGCTTTTTCTGCAAGTGCACCATGGCCAATCATTCTTCTATTTGTGCCACCTACTCTTCCTGTTTCACCTGTTGAGAAGGGTGGAAAGTTATAATGATGAATGAAGCGCTTACTTTGTGATTCTTCCATTCCATCGATGATTTGTGCATCTTGTGGCCCGCCTAGAGTAAGGGCGGAAAGGATATGGGTTCCCCCTCGATAGAAAATACCCTGTCTCTTATACACAT